>JBDRUF010000016.1 GCA_039801245.1 candidate division WOR-3 bacterium | reverse complement strand
GGCAAACATCTTCAAGGTTGCCGATTACGGGATTGTTGGCGACCTGTTTCAGGTTGTGCCGCTTCTCACCGAGGAGTTTAGGAAGGCAAAGCAGGGTTAAGCCCGATGCCCAACACCAAGCAGACCGACATCGCCGCCATCCGTAATATCCTTGAGCGCATCCTTGACATTTCCGAGTCGCCTGTCCCCAGGTGCCGGCTGCTCTCATCCGGATTCGGTCCCTCCCATACACTGAAAGTTAAAGAGGAACTGACCGGCACTCGCGCCTGCCTCGGCTGTGGCAACTGCATTGACATCTGCTCGCTTTTAGCCCGGGAACCCGCCCGGCTCAAACGCACCGCCCAGAGGACCAGCCTTGCCCTCGAGACCATGGTCGGCACAGACTGTGACCGCTGTTATCAGTGTGTTCTATCCTGTCCGCAGGTGGACACAACCATCAAACACTTTATCGTCAAGAATCGGTCAATAGAGCAGATGCGGCATCTCTTGGCACATCTGCAGCCGACCGATGATTATTATCTTGACCAGTTCTATGAGGAGAGTGGCAATGAAAGAAAACCTGATTGACATCTACATCATGGGTGAGCACCACCAGGTTCCAGATTCGCTCACCATCCTCCAGGCAATGGAATACGCCGGTTACCGGCTTGTCCGCGGTGTCGGCTGCCGCGGTGGGTTCTGCGGCGCCTGTGCTACCGTATATCGCACCACCGGCGACTATCATCTCAAATTTGCCCTTGCCTGCCAGACCAAGGTTGAACCCGATATGCAACTGGCGATGATTCCCTTTTTCCCGGCACATCGCCCCCGATACCGGCTTTCCGAACTCAAAGGAACGGCTGATGAGGTATTAAGAATCTATCCGGAGATGTTGCGCTGTTACGGCTGCAACACCTGCACCAAGTCCTGTCCCCAGGATATTGATGTGTTAGGTTATGTCTCCGCGATTGTCCGCGGGGACATCCCTGCAGTTGCGGACATCTCCTTTGACTGTATTATGTGCGGTCTGTGCGTCAGCCGCTGCCCGGCAGAACTGGTAAAGCACCATGCTGCGCTTCTGTGCCGGCGCATCTATGGCAGAAACCTTGCCCCCCGTTCCGAACATCTACAAAAACGGATCGCCGAGATAAGGGAGGGTAAATTTGCCCACGCGCTTGCCGAACTGAAAGGGCTGAGTAAAAAGGAGCTCCAGGAGCGCTATGCAGCAAGGGATATTGAACCAGAGGAGTAAAAAATGAGTTACCCATCACCGTTGCAGGAACTGATAACAAAGGTAAAGGAGACAAGGGAGCGGCGCTTAAAAGAAACCTATCCCCGGCTTAAGCCTGAGGAAAAGGAAAAACTCTTAAAACAGTTCCATCCCGATTATCGCGCGGAGACCTTTGCGACTTTGAGGGTTGGACCTAATGCCGGGGACAGAACACCCAAAGAGCTCGCCGCGCTCCTGGAGGCGGATAGTTCGCTTGACCCGAACAAACTTGCCTTAGAGTCACCCGATTACACCTGTGATGTCCTGGTTATCGGTGGTGGTGGTGCGGGCTGTGCCGCGGCTTTGACCGCTGATGACCACGGCGCCAGGGTTATCATCGCCACCAAGTTAAGGCTGGGCGATGCCAACACGATGATGGCACAGGGCGGAATTCAGGCAGCGGATAAGGAGAACGACTCACCAGCAATCCATTACCTTGATGTTTTAGGTGGCGGACATTTTGAGAATGTTCCGGAACTGGTGGAGGCGCTGGTAACCGATGCCCCAGAGGCAATCCAGTGGCTGGAAAACTTAGGTGTCATATTTGACAAAAACCCAGACGGCTCAATGAAGACCATCCATGGTGGTGGCACATCAAGGAAGAGGATGCATACCTGCCGGGACTATACCGGTGCAGAAATTATGCGCACCCTCAGAGATGAGGTCAAAAGCCGGGACAAAATCATCGTCCTGGAGTTCTGCCCGGCGGTTGAACTCTTGACCACCCCTGAAGGGGAGGTGGCTGGTGCGGTGCTCTTAAATCTCAACCTGAACAGCTATCTCATCGTTAAGGCAAAAAATGTTATCATCGCCACTGGTGGCTCAGGCAGACTTCACTACCAGGGCTTTCCAACCTCCAATCACTACGGCGCCACCGGTGACGGACTGGTTCTTGCCTACCGTGCGGGTGCGCGACTGGCATTCATTGATACCATGCAGTATCACCCGACAGGTGTCGCCTTTCCTCAGCAGATTGTCGGGCAATTAGTCACAGAAAAGGTTAGAAGCCTTGGTGCCCAACTGGTGAACATTCAGGGAGAGCAGTTTATCTTTCCGTTGGAAACAAGGGATGTGGTGGCATCCGCAATCATCCGGGAATGCTCAGAAAACCGCGGGATAAAGACACCAGGGGGCGTTGACGGCGTCTGGCTTGACACCCCGATGATTGAAATCCTGCGTGGACAAGGAACGGTTAAACGGGAACTACCAGCGATGGTGCGGCAGTTCGCCCGGTTCGGCATTGAAATTGACAAGGAGCCGATTTTGGTTTTCCCTACCCTCCATTACCAGAATGGCGGTGTTGCCATTGACCCGTTCTGCTCAACCAATGTCCCATTTTTGTTCGTGGCTGGTGAAGCATCGGGCGGGGTTCACGGACGGAACCGACTGATGGGGAACTCCCTCTTAGATACGATTGTGTTTGGTCGTCGGGCAGGAAAAGCTGCGGCAGAGTCTGCGCAAAAGCGCCCAGATCACCTCAACCTTACCCTCAATCACCTGGAAAAATGGCGCAGGTTATTAAAAGAAAAGGGGGTTGAGACGAAGGTGTTTTCACCTGTCCTTTTGCCTGATTACACCCGAAAGAAGGCGTAAATGGACTTTACCTTTTCTGAGGATGCCGAGCTGATTCGCACCACCCTCCACGAGTTTGTCCGCCGTGACCTTTTGCCTCTGGAACCAAAATTTCTAAACGCCAGGGGTAAAGAGGAGAGGGAGGAAATCAAAAGGAGCGCAACGGCAAAACTAAAGGAGATGGGACTTTACAGCGCCGGGGTGCCGGAAGAGTTTGGTGGCGGTGGTCTTGGACTTATTGAAACCTGCATTATTGCTGAAGAACTGTCAACTACCGTCATACCAATTGAATGGGGTGATTTCACACCTCTCCTCTATGAATGCTCTGACAGCCAAAGGTCTGATTACCTTTTACCAGTGGTGGCGGGTGAAAAAACCTACGCCATCGCCTTTCGCGAACCAAAACATTTTGCCCATCAGAACGAGATGACAACAACTGCCCAATTGGAATCGGACCGCTATATACTCAACGGCATCAAAGAGCTCTCCAGAGCCGATTTTGACTTCTGCCTTGTATTTGCCCGGACTCCTGCGGGTACCTCCTGCTTTATCGTTGAGCGCGACCTCCCCAACACCGAGATCATCCTACAAACAGAACCACCTCAGCTTATCCTCAACCGCTGTGCTGTTACCATTGACAAAATCTTAGGCAAACCGGGCATGGCAATGTCACTGGGTCAGAAATGGTTTGGACTTGGTCGTATTACCCGCAGTGCCGCCATTCTTGGTGTCTGTCGGCGCATCCTGGAAACGACCGCGCTTTATGCCCGAGACTGGAAATCAATGAATGAACCGATCATCTCCCGCAAGGAGATTCAGCGCACCTTGGCATCAATGAGCGGCAATCTTGAAGCGCTACGCTGGCTGGTTTACTATACCGCCTGGCTCGCTTCTACAAATGCCCATATCCAGTTTGACTCAATGCTATTGAAACTTCAGGCACAGAATGTTCTCAAGGCAATGGTGACCGATGCCATTCGTATTCACGGGGGTACAATTCCCCCTCTTGAACACTGGCTGGTAAAGGCATCGGGTGAAGGCGAGGCGTTTGATATGCTCTGTCTGGCGGTCAGCCATGAGGTCATTGCCCGCTATATTAAATGACCAAGGCGTTAACCGTTGCAACTGTCATATTCGGGCTGACGGTTGCCTTTTTTGCTCTTGGGTATTTGCGTCTCAGAGCCGAGCTGCCAAGTCCAGAGTCAATAATTAATTTTAAGGCGCCGGCAAGCACTACAATTCTTGACTGTAGGGGGCGGGTAATTGCCGAATTTTTTGTGGAAAGGAGACGACCGGTGCCCTTAGAATCAATCCCTCCCCATCTGGTCCGAGGGGTTGTTGCGGTTGAAGACAAACGGTTCTATTCCCATTGGGGAATTGACCTTATTAGGGTTGGCGGTTCAATCGTTGCCAACATCCTCCATCCTCAGAATCTGCAAGGGGCATCGACGATCACCCAGCAACTCGCCCGTTCGATGTTTTTGACGCCGAAGCGAAATTTGGCGCGAAAGTTGAAGGAAATGATTTTGGCAGTTGAACTGGAAAGGCACTATTCCAAAGAGGAAATCCTGGAGATGTATCTTAATCAGGTATGGTTTGGCGGCTCGGTTTATGGAGTGGCGGCAGCGAGTGAAAGATATTTTGGCAAGCACGTTGCGCGTCTTAACCCGGTTGAATGCGCAACCTTAGGTGCAATGATTGCCAACCCCACTGTTTATTCTCCATACCATCATCCGGACAATCTCCTCCGTCGGCGCAATTATTTTCTCAAGAGGCTTTTTCGGTCAGGCCTTTTGACAAAAGAGGAATACGAAAATGGTATCAAAGAACCGCTCAATGTCCAACCTGTTGGTGTTTCCCAAAATGAGGCGCCTTATTTTGTTGAAGAGGTCCGACGCTATCTTATTAAAACCTATGGGTATGACTTTGTTTACCGCTCCGGTGGCAAGATTCACACAACCCTTGACCTTGATATGCAGGCAAAAGCCGCAAAAGCGCTCTTAAACTGGCTTGACCAGTTAGAGGAGGAGTATCGGTTAAAACCAAGAAAGGCTCTTTACGACTCCCTTGCCCGATCCGGAGCGGAGAAACTACCACCCGATTACCTTCAGGGTGCACTAATTATTGAAGATGTAAAAACCGGTGAGATTCGTGCGCTCGTCGGAGGAAGGGATTTTCGGCAGAGCGAGTTTAACCGTGCAACCCAGGCACGGCGCCAGGTTGGTAGCGCATTCAAGCCATTTGTTTTTCTTGCAGCAATTGATAACGGTTGGACCGCAGCTGATATTGAGAATGATTCGGCACTGGTGATAAGAATTCCTGGACAGCCAGATTACCGACCAAAAAACTATGACCTCAAGTTTTTAGGGAAAATGACCCTGCGCCGAGCCCTGGCGCTTTCGCGTAATTTAGTTGCTGTGCGTCTTGGTGCCAGTATCGGACCGGCAGTTGTTGGTAAATACGCCAACCTCTTAGGAATAGAAGAAACTATCCCTCCCTATTATTCAATTGCCCTTGGCTCGGTTGAACTAACACTCTTGGAAATTGTCAATGCGTTTAACACCATTGCCAATCAGGGCGTCCGGGTGAAGCCATTCTTCATCACCCGGGTTGAAGATGAATACGGTCTTGTATTAGAGGAGAATCACCCTAATCCTAAGCTGGTAATCAGACCACAGAGCGCCTATATTCTCACCAGTATGATGCAAAGTGTTGTCAATGAAGGAACCGGCACCGCTATTCGCCTCAGGGGATTTCGAGGACCAGCAGCTGGCAAAACCGGCACAACCGACGACTATACCGACGCCTGGTTTATCGGTTATACGCCCAGTTTGACCTGCGGTATCTGGATTGGGTATGACACCAAGCGAACCATCTTCCCCGGTGCGACCGGTGGGGTAATTGCTGCTCCAGTATGGGGGGAAATTATGAAGGAAATTTACCAGGACACCGTCACCGCATTTCCTGCGCCACCGGAGATCACCACCGCCTATATCTGCGAGGAGTCTGGGAAACTGGCACTGCCGCAATGCCCCAAAGCCCGGTACGAGGTTTTTATCAAGGGCACCGAACCAACTGCTTCCTGTCCGATTCACGGTCAGGAGAAAAAATGAACCTATTGGCGATTTATTCGCTCCTTTATCACCATTTTGGTCCGCAAAACTGGTGGCCGGCGGAAAGCCCTTTTGAGGTAATTGTCGGCGCAGTTCTCACCCAGAATACCGCCTGGGAAAATGTCCAAAAGGCAATAGCCAATCTTAAAAGAGCCGGACTCTTAAACCTTGACCAAATCAGCACTATTGAACCGGCAACACTGGCACACCTGATTCGTCCTAGTGGTTATTTTAATATTAAAGCCCAACGCCTTTTAGGGGTGGTGAGGTGGCTCAAGGCAAAAGGTGGGCTAAAAAAACTGGCACGAATCAGCACCAAGAAATTAAGAGAAGAGCTTCTCAAGTGTTATGGCATCGGACCGGAGACAGCCGATTCCATATTACTTTATGCCTTTAACCGACCGGTCTTTGTCGTTGACGCCTATACCAGAAGGATTTTTTATAGATATGGCTTAATCAGCGGTAAGGAGCCATACGAGGAGTTAAGGAAGAGAATAGAAAATGACCTCGTCGCAAAAATCGGGACGAACAAGAGGTTGGTGGTAGGGGTATTTAATGAGTTTCACGCCCTTTTGGTGCGGCTTGCCAAAACCTACTGTCGGAAAAAACCCCTCTGCTCAAGCTGCCCGCTTGCCGCTGCTTGATGGTCAGGTATGCCCTCACCATTCTTATTATCGATAATGCTCATTGCCATTCCTGATTCCCTAAACCAGGATATCGTCTATTACGGCGGGAAAAGGGCTATCTTTCTCGCACAGGAGGAACAGGTTGTGCTACTTGACTCGGCGTGGGTCAGGTATCGTGATATGTCGGTCTGTTCTGACTCGATTAATTATAGTGTAAAAACCCATATCCTCTCTGCCCATAATTCGGTAACTTTCCGGACCACAACCGAACAGGTCTTTGGGACAGAACTCTATTACAATGTTGACACCCGGAAAGGAATGATGCGCAATGCCAGTACCCAAGTGGAAAACGGCTTTCTTTCTGCACGAGAGGTGTGGCTGGTTAAGGAAAAGGTGCTTAATGCCCGTTATGCCGACTACACCACCTGTGACCTGCCCAAACCTCATTACACCTTTTTTGGTCCAAGGGTAAAACTTTTTATGGATGATATCGCCATCACCGAGCCGGTATTACTTAAAATACACCGATTGCCGTTGTTGGCAGCACCCTTCTGGCTCATCCCCGTGGCGTCAAGGCGGAAATCCGGGTTGATGCCCTTCAAAGTCGGCAGCGCCAAAGACCAAGGATATTATGCCAAAAACATCTCCTATTACTGGGTCATCAATGACTATGCTGATGCCACCTTTATCACCGACATTATGACTAAAAAAGGGATCCAATTCCGCACCGAAGCGGTCTATATTGTTGAACCCTATTCCCGCGGTTCAATTCAAGGTTCCTACATCAGGGAAGCATGGGATCCTCAGAACCCCAATCGTCTGCGCTACAGCTTCAACCTCGCCAGCGAAACTAAACCCACCCCATTAACTAACCTTGCCATCCAGACTGAACTTGTCTCTGACACCGCCTATGCGCCTGACTACGCTGAAGACCGGCTTGACTGGCTTAAACAGGAGGTCTATTCCTATGCTGCACTCAGCCACCGGTTCAAAAAGGTCTGTCGGGCAACAATTAGGGGTGAAAATCATACTTATTATATGCGCCATTACCAATATGCCCTTCTGCCCTCAGCGTCCCTCAACTTTGGCACCCGCCCTTTGCCTAAAAACTGGGACATCTCCCCGGTATTCGCCTTTTCGCGGCGCATAGAAAAGGCGGATTCCCTTGGTGTTGATACCCTGCACAAGACCCGTTTAGTGCCAACAGCCAATCTCTCTATCACCAGCCCTGATCTACCATTTGGCAGGCTGGACATCAGTGACCGTTTAATCCTCTCCTCCTCCCGCACCCGCTATCGGGGCGAGGAAAGAAAGCCGTCTTTAAACCTTGACCACGAGTTCAGTGTCAGCACCTCCCAGAAGATTTTTGGCATTTTAAACACTGCCGAAGCCTTCGCATTTTCCCAATCAGATGAGTTAACTGATACCCTACCACCTGAACCTCGCTACAACCTCGCCATCAACACCGGTTTTAATCTCTACCGGGTGTTTGGCGTCAGCACCTTCAACCTTGATGGCATCCTCCATACCCTTTCTCCCAACATCCAGTTCAGTTACCAGCCGGAAATTACCCCACAAGGCTTGTTTGGGCGTCCGACGCCTTTTTATCCTTCAGCCGCAATGCTCGCCTTTAACATCAACAACGGTTTTCAGGCAAAGACCTCAAAAGGAAAAGGGAAGTTTGACATTGGCACTGTCAACTTCAGCAGCCGCTATGACCTTGTGAGTAAAGACCTGAGTCCAATTTATGCCACCATCAGCACCAGACCCTTGATTTTCCTTCCGCAGGTTGACTCTAATGGCACACGCAATCGTTATGAACTCTACCTCGACGCCAATCTGTCATTCCAACCCGAATCACTCCGCCTCGGGAACGACTATTCAACAGTCACATCCCTTTTCTGGTCCCATATGCGCACCGACACCGTCCGCGACTATCCAAGGGGCTTTGAATGCCGGCTAAATCACACCTGGGGCAAAAATCAGAACATGCTCACCGGTTCGGTCTCCTTCTCCTATACCGGCTGGCGGCTCAGCCTCAACTCCATCGGCTACAACTTTGCCACCGGCCAGCTCACCGACTACTCCATCAACCTCTGGCGCGACCTCCATTGCTGGGAGGCAATTGCCACCCTCTCGGGCTTGGGCAAACAGTGGCGCTATGACTTTGAGGTCAGGATAAAAAAACTGCCTGATGTGAAGTTTGGCAAAAGCACCTTCCGCACATTTCTCCCCTGAGATGAAAATCCTTCTTGCCTCTACCTCACCCCGGCGCAAAAGCATCTTGAAATCGCTCGGTATCAAATTCACCTGCCTGAGACCCTCATTTATAGAACCGGCAATCAACACCACAACCAATCCGAAAAGGCTTGCCACAACCCTTGCCCTGCTCAAAGCGCTCTCCTGCGCTCGTAAACTAAAATCTGGAATTGTGCTCGGAGTTGATACTATCGTTGTGGTCAATCAAAGGATATTGGGCAAACCCAAGGACCAAAATGATGCCCGACGGATGATAGAACTTCTTTCTAATAAAACCCACCAAGTTATTACAGGAATTGCAATTATAAAGTTACCTGAATATAAAATCTTTACGGGTGCCGAGACAACCAATGTCACCTTCCGCAAACTCACCGAAAAGGAAATCATTGACTATATCAAAACAAAAGAGCCCTATGACAAAGCCGGTGGGTATGCACTTCAGGGCAGGGCAGGGCTTTTTGTCAAAAGGATACAGGGCTGTTACCTCAATGTGATTGGGTTGCCAGTAGGTCTTTTAATGGATTTGCTTGAAAAATTAGGCTGGCGTTCGTTTTAATCAGGGCGAGGTCAGACGAATGTTTACACGGAAACTACAGTCGGTAAAGTTATGGCTGTTGTCTAAAACAAGGTAGTAAACACCGGTTTCGGGAATGGTATCGTAAAAAGGAGCGGTTCTGTACGCCGGTTGCTTAATCCGGAACCGATGCTCCTCTCCCCTTAGCCATCTCTCAAAATTATCACTGTCAAGGAAAATCAGAAAAATATTGCCGGTATCGGCACTTGATTCCCCGCTCAATCGGTAACCAGACCAGGCAGAATCAGAGAAAAAGAGGCACCTGCCCGCCTTTACCGCACCCTCCCAGTTGATAAAATTTACTGTGCGGGGCTTGATTTCCACACCAAGCGAATCAACGGCGCTATCACCGCGCGCATCCTTTACCTTTACCTTGACAAATACCGAACCTGATGACTCTGGGGCATACCACTTCACACTATCCCTCTCATTATCGGCAAATCTACCTTTTGAACAGAACCAATAGAAACTCAAGCCCCCTGCACCTGGCTCTGCCATCACACATTTGAACCAGATGCTGTCTCTTGCCACAGCCTTATTACTGACCCTTATCTCTTTTATTAACGGTGGTCCATAACCAAAATGACAACCGGCAAAAAAGCAGAAGCAAAGGTAAAGGGGAAGGTATTTCATCGTTATCAATCAAAATTATCCCTTTACTTGCACCTTTGTCAACAAAACTGCATTTAATCCCAATTTATACACCCAAACACAATCGACCCCGGGGGTCACCCCCTGGGTGAAATTAGAAATAAACTAACTTACGCAATTGCGAGCGCTATGCTTAAGACAGCCGCTCGTAATTTGATATAACTTAGGTCCCCTCCTGCCAGGAGGAGATGTAGCGTTTCTGCTCCTTTGTCAGCCGGTCAATCCTTATGCCCATCGTTGTCAGTTTCAACCGGGCAATCTCCTGGTCAATCTCATCGGGCAGTTTGTAAACCCTGTTCTCAAGTTTGCCCCTGTTTTCAAGGATAAACTCGGCGGCTAGCGCCTGATTGGCAAATGACAAATCCATCACCATTGCCGGATGCCCCTCTGCTGCCGCGAGATTAACAAGCCGACCCTCAGCCAGAAGAATAACCCGCCTCCCGTTAATCAGTTGATACTCCACGCAGTTTTTCCGCAGTTGCCTATGTCTCTTGGCAATTGCCTCCAGCGCCCTTTTGTTAATCTCAACATCAAAATGCCCGGAATTACAGATGATTGCCCCGTCCTTCATCCGCAAGATATGCTCTTTGTCAATAACATTGATATTCCCGGTCAGGGTCACAAACACATCACCAATAGGCGCAGCGTCCCTGAGCCGCATTACCCGGTGCCCGTCCATCCTTGCCTCCAACGCCCGCACCGGATTGACCTCGGTCACAATAACCTCAGCACCCATACCACGCGCCCTCATTGCAAACCCCCGACCACACCACCCGTAACCACAAACAACCACGGTTGCACCGGCAAAAAGGATGTTGGTTGCCCGCAGGATGCCATCAAGGGTTGACTGACCTGTTCCATACCGGTTGTCAAACAGATACTTGGTCAAAGAGTCATTGACCGCAATTATCGGGTATGCCAGCACCCCATCCCTTTCCATACTGCGCAAACGGATAACACCAGTGGTCGTTTCTTCAGTACCACCAATCACGCCTCGCAAAACATCCCCGCCCTTTTTATGCAGGGTGGAAACCAGGTCAGCGCCATCATCGGTGGTAATGAGAGGCTGATGCGCGAGCGCCTTCTCAATGTGCCGGTAATAGCCCTTGCGGTCAATCCCGTTAATGGCAAACACACAAACCCTATCCCGTTTCACCAGCGCCGCGGCAACATCATCCTGAGTGGAAAGCGGATTCGAGGCGCACAACCGCACCTCGGCACCACCCGCCTTCAAAGTCCGCACAAGATTGGCGGTCTCAACCGTCACATGGAGACAACAACTCATCCTCACACCCTGCAATGGTTTTTCCTTCTCAAACCGCTCGCGGATGCGTGCCAAGACCGGCATAAATTTTGCCGCCCACTCAATCCTCCTTTCCCCCTCCTCTGCCAGCCCCAAATCCCTCACCTCGCACTCAACATCTTTACCCTTCATTTTATGCTCCTTCTATAACAAACCCTTTAAATCTTCAGCACGGTCAACCTTTTCCCAGGTGAAAAACTCTATTTCCTTTTGCAACATCTGGTCCCAATCTATCTGCGGTGGTCTCCCAAAAT
This sequence comes from candidate division WOR-3 bacterium, assembly GCA_039801245.1. Classification (NCBI taxonomy): domain Bacteria; kingdom Pseudomonadati; phylum Caldifarciminota; species Caldifarciminota bacterium. The sequence continues at coordinate 22,922 of JBDRUF010000016.1, read as the reverse complement.
GCCCGTAGACCGCGGTTCTTTGATATATTGGATTGCGCAGTTTCAGACAATCAATCATACCTATGGGTGTCAACGGAAAGACATCGCGGATTATCCCCACCAACCTTTCCTCATCAATTTTACCGGTGCCGAAGGTATCAACTGAAATATCCAAGGGATCGGCTCTGCCAATAACATAGGCAAGACGCACCTCCACCTCGTCACACAATCCCGCAGCCACAAGGTTCTTCGCAATATAGCGCGCCATATAGGTTGCTGAACGGTCAACCTTGGTTGGGTCCTTTCCAGAAAATGCGCCGCCACCGTGGCGAACCCAGCCTCCATACGTATCCACAATTATCTTTCTGCCGGTCATCCCAGTGTCAGACTGCGGACCACCAACAACAAACTTACCGGTCTCATTGACATAAAAGCGGGTCTTTTGGTCAAGATACTCTTCAGGAATTACCGCCTTTGCCACCACATCAATTATCTCCTCTCGTGCCGTTGCTGTTATCCTTTTGCCACTGTTATCAAGGATACTTTCGTTGTGCTGGGCAGCAATCACCACACTGTCAATCCGAATCGGTTTTGAGTCTTCGTACTCCACTGTCACCTGTGCCTTACCATCAGGTCGGAGATAGGGCAAAATCCCCTTTTTTCGCACCTCAGCCAGTCGCTCGGCAATCCGATGGGCAAGGACAATCGGCAAAGGCATCAACACCTCGGTCTGGTTGCATGCATAGCCAATCATCATCCCCTGGTCGCCAGCCCCACCGGCATCCACACCCTGGGCAATATCCGGTGACTGCCTCCCAATGCAATTCAAAACCGCGCAGGAGTCAGCACTCAAACCGCAATCAGTATTAACATAGCCAATATCTTTAAGAACCCGGCGGACTAAACGCTCAAGGTCAACCCAGCCAGTGGTGGTTATCTCGCCTCCAACCAAAACCATTCCCACGGTTACAAATGTCTCGCACGCCACCCGCCCTTTTGGGTCCTGGCGCATAACCTCATCAAGGACTGCGTCAGAAATCTGGTCGCAAACCTTATCCGGGTGACCTTCGGTAACCGATTCTGAGGTAAATCTCGTTTTTTTCAAGCTCGCTCCTTTCTAATATCAGGTGCTTCAAGATTAACCCTGAATATTTAACGTGTCAAGCAAAAGCGGCTCTATCTTGCTAACAACATCAGCGATATCGGTAAATTCAAACCAGTGTGCCCCTTTTAAAGAATGCAGCCAGGTCAACTGTCTTTTGGCATACCCCCTGGTCCTTTTCTTTGCGAGCCTTACCGCCTCATCAAGACCGATTTTACCTTCAAGGTACAAAAAGAGTTCAAGATAACCATAACCTTGGACCGCAGGCGTATTTGTACCAAACCCCATCTCCTTTAGTGAACGCACCTCCTCTAAAAGCCCATTTGCCATCATTCGGTCAAAACGCTCATTAATCCTTTGATAAAGCCTTTCTCTGGGCATCGTCAGAACCGCATAAACCGGCAGTAAATCTGTGGTTTCTTTTTGCTCAGAGGATAGTTGCGTAAAAGTCTTACCGGTTAATTCATACACCTCGAGCGCCCGCACAATCCTTTGCCGGTCGTGAGGATGAAGCTGGTTTGCCCGCTCAGGATCAACCTCTTTCAAACGTAGATATAGCCGATTGGTATCTTCAGCCTGAAGTTTTTGGCGGATAGCAGGGTCAACCCGAGGCACTGGGAACAACGGCTGGAACAGGGCCCGCAGATAGAAGACCGAGCCGCCCACAATGATGAATTTTCCCCTTGCCTTAGTAATTTTTTCAATCACCGATCTCGCATCCCGAGCAAACTCTGCCGCGGAATACGGCTGGTCAGGCTCTAAGATATCAATTAGATGAAATGGTATCTGCTGTCTTAACTGTCTTGAGGGCTTGTCGGTGCCAATGTCAAAATGACGATAAATCTGCCTTGAATCTGCAGATATTATCTCCAAACCAAATCTCTCGGCAAGGGCAACAGCCACTTCACTCTTCCCCACACCTGTTGGCCCGGTAAGGACAAAAATCCTCAAGCCCTACCGAACCTCCGCTCCAGGTCCTCAAGGGTGATTTTAATTATCACCGGCCTGCCATGGGGACAGAAATATGGCTCTTGACAGGCAAAAAGGCGATTAATAAGCGACTGCATCTCCTCGGCTGTCAGCCGCTGACCAGCCTTGATCGCACCTTTGCAGGCAATCAGTTTTGCCAAATCATCATCCACAGTTGCTTTATCAGTGCTGAAACTGGCAAGTTCACTGAACAACTCCCGCACCTCATCTTTGCCGATATAAGAACCAAGCGGGATGCCCTCAACAACAACTGTTTTTCCCCCGAAAGGCTTGGATTCCAATCCCATCGCTGCCAAGCGCGGGTATAGCCGTTCATATACTTCAAACTCCTCGTTGTTCAGCTCAAGGGTTAACGGAAAGAGAAGGGGCTGGGAAGGTGCTGCCTGTTGCTGCTGCCGTATCGTTTCGTATATAATTCTTTCATGTGCGGCGTGCTGGTCAACAATCACATACCCCGAAGCCACTGGAGCTAATATGTAGGTATTGTGGAGCTGCCAGAGGTCAGCGGGCGGACGCTCATCTGGCAATAACCTCTCCGGGACAAAAAAATCTTCAGCTGAAATTTGCCGCTGGCGTTCTATCATGAGTCTCTTGTGAATCGACTCGGAAATGAAATCGAAGAGAAAGCGCTCATCAGCAAAGCGCACCTCCTGTTTGGTAGGATGGATGTTGACATCCAGCGCGGACGGGTCGGTCTCAAGAAAGATAATGAAGTTAGGGGTTCTGCCGGCGAGAAGCGCGCCGTAACCGTCATAGACCGCTCTGGTAACGGTTTGGCTCCGCACCGGGCGGCGATTGAAGAAAATCGCCTGGATGTCGTAAAAACCTTTGAGTTGGCTTGGCTCGGTGAAGAAACCAGCTAAGGTCAGGCTGGGATTGTCAACGCGGAAGTCGATTAGACTCTGAACAAGCCTTTTATCAAAAAGAAAGGCAAGCCTTTCCTTCACCCCGCTAACCGGTGGAATTTTAAAAAGGGAGCGGTCGTTATGGATGAGTTCAAACCCAACTTCTGGGCAGGCAAGGCAATAATTGCGTACCATCTCGGCGATTAGTCGAAATTCGTAGTTTTCGGATTTGAGGAATGCTCTTCTCACCGGGAGGTTGAAAAATAGGCTGCGGACTGTGACGGTTGTCCCTTTTGCCCTGACCGTTTCGGCAATCTCCTTTATCTCGCCTCCCTCCACATCAAGTTTTGTTCCGGGCTGGTCTTCATCGGTATTGGTCTCGATGGTCAAACGGCTGACCGCAGCGATTGCTGCCAGCGCCTCTCCCCGAAACCCATAAGAGGTAACCCGTGTAAGGTCATCAGCCGTTTCCAGTTTACTGGTGGCATAGCGCGACACCGCCAGTCGCACATCATCACGGGTCATCCCAGTACCATCATCAGTAACCCGGATAAGATTCTTCCCCCCTGCCTTAACCTCCACCCGAATCTGCCTGGCACCGGCATCCAGTGAATTCTCAATTAACTCCTTTACCACCGAAACCGGACGGACAATCACCTCACCCGCAGCAATTTTGCGCACAACCTCTTCAGGGAGAAGTTTGACCGGTCTCCTAATACTCATCGCTGGTATTTGTCCAGTGCCACCGCCATCCCGTCGCTGGCTGCAATTACCTCGGTGCCGATGCGCTCGCTTAACTCCCGTGCAACTAACCAAGGTTTTACCTTGAGCATCGTCATCCCGAAATGGGTTAAAATCGCCAGTTTCGGCTTCATCCTCTTAATAAGCTCCTCAACCTCGGGCAGATGAAGATGGTCAAGGTCAGACGGCTTGAAGCGGACCACATTAAAAATCACAACATCTGCCCGGTAATAATCAGCGAGTTCTGGGAAATAGGCGGTATCGGCAATGTAGGAAAGGGTCAGACTCCCGGTTTGAAACCGGAAGCCATAAACCTCACCCCGGTGCCGGTGACGAACCGGACAGGTGAATTTAATCCTTTCCAGTTGATACTCACCGCCCTCCTTCAGCACCACCACCTCCTCAAGAAACCCACGCAGGTAGCGCAACACCACCGGGTCCTCCCCCTCAAGCGCATCTGCCGGCGCAAATAACCTCCCCCGTTTTTCGGTCCCACCCATTGTCATTGCCTCAATCATCACATTGACATCTGCAGAATGGTCAAGATGCCGATGGGAAAGAAGAATTGCGGACAGCCTTGTTGGGTTGAGTCGGTGCCGACTTTGCGTTGCCCTTACCAGTGCCCCTGGACCCGGGTCAATGAGAAACTGCACATTGTTGAGGATGCACCAGATACCACCAGAGGCGCGAACCTGTCTGGCGATAACAATTCGGGCTCCACCCGAACCCAGAAAGATTAGCCGGTCCTGATGAATTTCCTCTGCCAATGTCATTAAGAATACCCAGTTTAATTATTATTGTCAATTGTGCCATCTCACCTCAAACCAGCCGGGTGCCGTTAATCACCAGTTCAAAACGGCAGTTGAGAAAATCAGCCGCACGACGGGAAATCACCGTTCTGCTCAAAAATATCTCAAAATATTCCATCACCGGTGCAATCGCAGTATCCACATTCAGGTCAAAAACAATCCGCCGGCTGGGATAATCAACCGTCAGGGTTGACCGCTTGACCGCATAGTTAACCCGGTCATGGATATCAAACTTAATCAGGGCAGGATTGCGCACCCGGCTCCGATGAACATCAGCCTTGTCTGCCAATATCAGTGCCGCGGCAATCTCCGAAACCGGGTTTCCACCCTCCTCGTGATGATTCCCGATTGCGGTCATAATCTGGGCGACCTCTGAATAATCCATCCCCAAACGGACAAGAATCTCCCGGGCAAGTAACGCACTTGTCCAGTCGTGCCCCTGTCGGTTAATAACATTACCGATATCATGCAGGTACCCAGCAATCGCACTGAGTTCTGCCACCCTTTCATCATACCGCAGCTCCACAAGAATCCGCCGGCTGTTCTTGGCAACCAACCGGGCATGCCTGAATCCATGTTCGGTAAAACCCAGTATCTCCAGTTGCCGGTCCGCTTCGGTAATCAGAGCGATTACCTCCGGCTCCTTGCTAACCTGTCTAAAACCAACCAACTGCCCCATTTTCTTCACCAGGTTTAAAAGATTGAAACAAACCGTTAAATTTAATCAGTGGCGTGGTGGTGCTGTTTGAGCTCCGCTTTTAGATACTCCTCATAGTCAGTAAGGAGATGCTCATCCCCCACCATCTGCCCCTTCCAGCGGATTGCCACCTCGTTAGCACCAAATGTCTTGTCAAGGAAAATCTGCAGCTTGGCGCCGGTCGGATAGTTACGGTCCTCAATGATTATCCCACTGGTTGAGACATTGTCGCCGCACACATTATAGACCTCTTGCGCCCTCTCACCATTATAATCCCACTGTTCCGGTCCCTTCTCCTGCCGTTTATACAAAAGGAACTCAATCAGATTGTTGGCAACCGAAATCATCAAGGCGTAATCGGTATTCGGGTCAGCACCAGCAACATAGTTCTTCAAGGGCAGATGAAGCGCGATGCCGCATTCCCCTCGTCCCTCACCAAAGAAAATTCTCTCGCCATCGATATAATCACCCAGATTAAGCGTTTGGATATATATCATAATAAATAAAATAGCAAACCGACAAGAAAAGTCAATAAAATATTTATCGTGCCCATAACCATTTTTGAACCCTTCATAATCAAAACCTCCTCCTCCCTACTGGCAATCCTTTATTTCCGGATGAGTGACAAAATTGCATAGGGGACAGTACCCCGACGAAAAGTGAATTTTGGATAAATCAAATAAACTGCGAGACATAACTCAATTTCACCACTCTGAATTTAGTATACTTTTATGTATACTTAAATTTTGTCGCACCTATCTCCTTTTTCCCAGAACCTGCTCATATACGGTGAGAACAAACTGGTCTTGCTCATCTCTTTGTCCTGTCTCAAGTGCTGCGCGCACATCATCATCCATCATCCTCCCCAGCGCCTCAACCGCACACAACCGGACGAACGGCTCTGGATGACTGATATAGCCCACAAGCCCCTGCCTGCACCTATTTCTAATCTCTTCGTCTAAACTATCATTCTTTGCCACTATCTGCCCGATTGCCCTGATAGTATGTCCAAGCGCTGGTGGCTTCTGATTAGGTAAACTGTTAAGCAAGGGAGGTATGCTCGGTTCGCCAATCGCCACCAGTGCCGCCTCCGCCGCACTCCTGACGGTAAAAAAGGTGTCATTCAGTGCCCTAATTAAATCACCTATTGCTAGGGGATTTTTCAGTTTGCCGCAGGCTTCGGCGGTAACGATTCTTGACACCTCGAGGGTGTCCTTCAAAAGATAAAGAATCTTGGGGACAACCAGGGAATCGCCAATACTGCCCAACGCATAAACAGCCCGTCTGGGGGTTATCCGTTTCTCCTCTAAAGCCAGTAAGATTGAGTCCACCGCATCCAGCGCATTTTTGCCCATCTCGCCAAGCCAGTATGCCGAATTCTGCCGGGCAAGAAACCTTGAGTCGCGCAGCCCCTTAAAAAGATAGGGCTTGGCAGTATCAGGCAGAGCCTTCATCAAGGCGTTAATCGCCTCTGACTCCAGACCATCCTTGGTATCCAGTTTGTTTTCATAGACATACTCAACCGCCTTTCTGCCCAGACGGATCAACTCCTTTCTTGCCCGCAAAACCTTCTTCCGGGCATTACCTACCGCCCAGATGGATGCGGTCTTGAAAACACTCTCAACCGGCGCGGTGATCACCGAATCAATACTTGCCTCAGATGTGTCAACATCAGGTTCATAGTCAATCACGGTTGCCGGTCTCGGCAGGTCAATGCCTGAGCCATATGTCCCTTTTGTCCACTTACCCTGGTCGGTTGCCAAGTTTCTCCCTGGATACCAGTCCTTGCCTGCCAGGTCAAGAAAAACCCCGATGCCGCCAAACCCCCTTGCCCAGTTTGAACTTCCCTGACAGATTAACGACTCTGAAGCCATATACCAGTCATTCCCATCCTGGTCAACAAAAAGCCCGACCGAATTGGTCAAACCGATTCCCTGTCCACCAGAGGCGTAATAGCCATCATCTCCCTTGCGGTCCACCAGCACCCCAACCGAAAGGTCATGCCCCTCACCTTGACTTGGACCGAGCCTGGAGAAATAGGAGTCGTTACCCTCCTCATCAACAAGTGCGCCCACAGAAAGGTGAATCCCTGCACCCTGACTGTACTGGGCTGCGGTATAATGGTCAAAACCCTCCTCATCATAAAGCATCCCCAGCGAATACCAGTAACTTGTGCCCTGGCAGAAGACCTCGGCATTATAAAAATCGTTTCCCTGAAAGTCGGCAAGAAACCCAATCCCGCCACCGGCATCCGGTCTCAGCCCAATCGCAAAACCCTGGGAAAATGAGCGGTACTCCCTCGGCAAAAGCGGCTCGTGCTTGTATCTCCCCCCAGCATAATAAAGGTCATTCCCTTTAATTTCTGCAAGCAGACCATAACCCCAGGTGGAGGCAAATCCTTGACAGTAACAGAATGAGCGATAGGTGTCGTTTCCCTCTTCATCAATCAAGATGCCAACCCCGTAATGACCAGCACCCTGGGCAAAGAAACCGGCATCATAAAAATCCTTACCCGAAACATCCCACAAGAGACCTGAGCCAAAGATGGCGCTTCCCTGAGTGTAATGCCTTGCCTGATAAAAATCATCCCCTTCAAGGTCAACCAAAACCCCGCAGCCGAAAAGCGCCGAACCCTGGGAAAAAAGTTTGTTTGAACTGTAACGGTCATTGCCTTTTAAGTCCAGAACCACGCTGAAGGGCTTGCCAAGGAACCCAATCGCCCCGCCTGCCCGATTGTAATAGCTGTCATTGCCACCAATGTCGATTATCAATGCCGCCTCGCACTCATAGACATTGTCACCTTCACCGCCCACAATCACCCTGCCCCATTCGGTCTCCTCGTAATAAACCACATCGCCCTTGACACCATCACAGGAATAGGTAGGGGATTCTTTAACTATACCTATGCCTTGACCTGTGCCTATAAGCCGCTTCGCCTCATTAACCGCCATTACCACCGCCAGACCGGAAAGTGCCAAAGCCTTACGGTCGATCTTGCGGGCATAGGTCAGCAGCGTCTCCGCCTTTATTTGCTTCGAGGTGTCATAATCTTTTCCGAACTCCCGATGAAGAATCCCGGAAAACCCCTTCTCCAAGGTGTCATCCTCATCCTTCCAGAAGTCAGGCGCCTCACCCAAAAGGATATTCAATTCCCGCTCAGAAAGGTTGGCAACCGCCCGATTCAGATACCGGTTGCCTATCTCAAACCCGGCAAGGATACAATTCAGCACCTTTGTCAGAACCTCTGCATCCAAATCCCTGACAACAGGACCCCGGCGCATTGCACCTTGCACCTCTTGCCATATCGCTTGCGAATCCCCTGCGGTTATTTTAACATCAATCTGCCGGTAAAGATGGAATGAAACACTCGCAGGTCTCTGATATTTATTTTTAACTGTCTTTGCCTCTTCCTCAACATAAGGCAGCACCTGCAGCGGATTGGAGAGCAGCCGGTCAACAACCTTCAGCCGGAAAAAACTGTCAACCGCCCAAAACTTGAAAAACCCCAACTCCCTTTCCTTCATCCCCTGAATCCTCAGCGCCTCATCAATGGTTGCCTTTGTTAATGAATCAAGACCGTAAACAGTGTTTTCCTTTGCACCAAAGCAAAAAGAAACAAACACCACAAAAATGATAAAGACCCGTCCCATTTTGCCTCCTTAACGCTGAATCAGCACCTTTGCCCTGAACCCATTTGTCTGCACAAGATAGACACCTCCAGGCAACCTTTTTCCCTGCAAATCTGAGCCGTTCCAGACTATGTGTTGTTTAACCAGACCCTGCCAGACCCGCCTACCATCACTGCCAAAAATCTCAACAAGGGCAGGTCCAACATTCTCTAACTTGATTTCAGTTTTGCTGGTAAACGGATTGGGCTTAACTCTTATTAACCTTATCCCTCCTCCTTTTTCCTCAACATCAACCTGACTGGAATCAAAGGTAATGTCACAGATGATGGTATCCCCTATCTCCCGAATATTACGCACACTCACCCAAGTGGGTTGATTGTTCCTGGCCTTACTTGAAGGGTTTGACCAGTTGTCAAAAGTTGTCCGGTTCCAGATTCCAGGCAAAGGGTCTGAGGTATCGCCCAGCTCCTCGTGATAAATATGCGGGTCCGGTCTTGTGCCACTCCCACGGTCAAGGTGATAGGTGGAGTCCTCCTCCAAATCAACCCGGTTATGCGCGGCACTGTAATAGGGGTCAATATGCCAGATTAAAAGACCTGAACCTGGCAGCAGCGCATCAAAACCCCTCCTCTGCCTGTTTTCAAGGAGAAAGCAGGTGTCGCAGTCTCTGCCCTCGCGCCAGACCTTATATACAACCGGATTGGTCTCAACATCTAAGATTCTCAACCCGAAGGTGTCATGGGTAATCACCACCGGCTCAACAAAACCTGCTTCAACCTTGCTCCATGCCTCCATATGTGATGGGCTCCAGGGCGTATTTCCACCCGCACCCCACGCCCCATAACCCATCAAACCCCAGTAACCAATACCCCAGGTGCGCCGGGACTGGTCATAAAGGTCGGGCAAGCCTACCAGATGCCCAAGCTCATGGCACATCACCGCAATACAGCAAAGGGTTGTCTCCCGTGCCTCGGTCACCATAGCAAACTCCGGCACATTTGTTACCCCATCAATTATCACGCCATCATCTGTCCGGTAATTGAAATTAGGAATCGCATGGGACCAGAGACAGTTCACATCACCATTATCAGCCCCATCCGCACCGGCATGGACCATAAACATCGCATCAATATGCCCGTCATTATTAAGGTCAAACTCCCGGAAATCAATAAAGGAATCAACCTGCTGGAGATTCTCCCTTGCCAGACGCCCGCCGGTGGAAAGCAGATAATTGCCATCATAATAACTGGAGTAGTTATACCTTGACATAAACCACCGGTTACCAGCAATCCCGCCCCGGACCGAATATTGACCATAGGAGTTCTCAAGAAAAAAGTCATTCAGGCTTCCTGCCCGGTACGGCTGATTGTTATAGACACCGACCGAATAGAGCATCGAGTCAAACCTTGCAGCAGAATGTTCCATTGTGTCCGCCTGGTTATCAGGAAACTGCATCAGAATGGTCACCGTCTCACAAAAATCATAACCCTTGAGTTTGTTCGGACCGGGAACTTCCACACCCACAGGAAAAACCGGCTCCGGTCCGGAAAAACCCGGTCTTGGTGGCATTGCCAGCGCCATGCCCGATATCAAAACAAACAACAGCCTCAATTTCATTTTTGCTCCTTTTAAGTCATATTGACACTAACAAAAACTTTACAGAAATCAATAGTTACTATCTGTTACAATTGAGCTTGACTTAAGATTATTTCCTTTTAAATTTTATTTTATGAGTTTTCCTTTAATCGTTTTCCTTCTCTCTGCCCCGCCGTCGCTCGCTGACTTTCTTGCATTTCAGGACTACCAGGCGGCAACACACCACTATTTTCAGCAGATTCAGCGTAAGCCAAAAAACCTCAGTGCAATCAAGGACCTTGCCCGGGTTTACGACCACTGGCACCGCTATGACTCCAGCCTCTTTTGGTGGGAAAGGGCGCTAAAAATAAACCCTGATGACGACTCGGCAATAATCGGCAGATGGCAGGCGCTTTACAACCTGCACAAAAATGACACAATTCAGCTTGATTCGGTTAAACAAGTCATTGCCAGTGAGGCAAAAAATTACTTTATTGACACCACCTATCGCGCCCTGCTTATTTCCTTTGCCGGGTTCAATCTCTCAGATACAACCCGCGCCCGCCGCGCCGCCAGTGTCCTCGCATTAATGTTTCCTGATTCTGCACCGGTCTATGAATTAATCGGTGCAATGTTCTACGACTCCTTATATCCGGTCTGGAACAACGACACCGCCAAAACCCTCGTCATCTCCCGCTTCCTTGCCCGTTATCCCCAGACCGAATGGCGTCAGACATTCTACATCTATCTCTTGAGCTCCCTTTATGGGTTAAAGGACACCATCAGCCTTGCCCAGATGGCAGAGCAGATGATAAATGACGACTCCCTTGACCCCTTTCGTTACCGCTATGCCGCTGCCCTTTTCAATCGCCTTCGTTTCCGACCCGAAGTTGCCGAAGGTTATGCCCGCAAGGCGATAGAACTTGAGCCAAAGGCAAAAAAGCCTAAAAACAAGCCGATTGAGCAGTGGCAACTTGAATACCCGCTCTTATACGGGCTCGCCCGGGCTACACTTGCCGAGGCGCTAATAATTCAGAACCGGCATTCAGAGGCTTTGCCATATCTTTATGAGGCGATAAACAGGTTCTCCTGGGATACCGAGAACGAAGCAACACCCGCACCCTATTTCTGCCTCTTAGGTGAGGTTTATCAAGCCTTGGGTAAAAATGACAGTGCGCAACTTGCCTATTTAAAGGCAATAGCCTTTGGCGACTCGCGCAACTACTGGTCAAGCCGCGCTGACACCGCCCTGCAAAAAATGGGCATCTCCCCTCATGAACAGTTAAAACTGGCGCGGAGGCTATTAAACTATTCTGGTCCGCTCTTCACGGATGTCACCGACTCATTTGGTCTTGGTGGTCGCAGAGAATCCCGTGTCGCCTGGGGCGATTACAACAATGATGGCTATGAGGATCTGCTACTTAACGGCTGCCGCCTTTTTCGCAACGACTCCGGCAGATACTTTACCGATGTTACCGACTCCGTGGGTTTAACTGGTGTGCAGGGACGAGGCGGCATCTTTGCCGACTTCAACAATGACTACTGGCTTGACATCTACATCTGCGGCTCAGACACCAGTGACCATCTCCTCCTCAACCGTTTTGGCAGATTTTATGACCGCACCGAATCGCTGGGCTCTCCCTCTGACCCCTATCCAACCGAAGGCTGCGGTGTTGCCGACTTTGACCAGGATGGCTGGGTTGACATCTACTGCGCCAACTATGAAAACTGGGAAGAACACCGCTACTACCCTGACCGCCTCTACAAAAACGAGCAGGACATCTTCAAGGACATCACTGAAAAAGCCGGAATCATCCCTCCATATAACGAACCCCTTGCCGGCAGGGGTGTGAACTGGGCAGATTACAATGACGACGGCTATCCTGACTGTTATGTCTCCAACTACCGCCTTTGCCAGAATTTTCTCTGGCATAACAACCAGAACGGTACCTTCACCAACCTTGCACCAAAACTGGGCATCGCGGGCAAAGAGGTCTCGGGCTGGTTCGGTCATACCATTGGTTCGGTCTGGGCAGATTATGACAACGACTCCGACCTTGACCTGTTCTGCGCCAACCTTGCCCATCCCCGCTACATTGAATTCTCGAACCGCTCAATGTTTTATGAAAACCGCGGTTCAAAGGCAAACCCTCAATTCATTGACAGGCGCGCCCAACTGGGCATCCGTTACGAAGAGACCCACTCTGACCCGGCATTTGCCGATGTTGACAACGACGGTGACCTCGACCTTTACATCACCTCCATCTATGAAGGCAGACGCTCATTTTTATATCTCAACCAGTTAAATCCAACCCCAAAATGGCTATTAGACATTGGTCATTGGCAATTTACCGAAGCCACCTATCTTTCGGGCACAAGGGTGTTCAACGGCTGGGGCTGCGCATTTGCCGACTTTGACAACGATGGTGATATGGACTTAATTGTCGGCTCTGGCTCAGGTCTTAAACTTTTCCGCAACGACACCAAAAACGACAACCACTGGCTCAAGGTCAAGGTTGTAGGCACAAAACACAACGCTGCTGGCATTGGTGCCCGCATTACCGTCATTCAGGGCAAAAAAAGATATATAAGGGAGGTGGAAGGCGGCAAGGGCACAACCAGCCAGAACTCCTTAATCCAGCACTTCGGCTTAGGCAAATCAAATGAACCCTTAACCGTTCAAGTCCGCTTCGGACCTAATGCAATGATAGAATTGAAGGACATAAAGCCTGATATATTACTAATCGTAACTGAGTAGAATCACCGATACCCTAAAATTTATCCATCAACATTATTTTAACAAGCATATTGACAAAATATAAAGATGATGTATAATTAAACTTGGAAGTGCAAGTGTCGGGTCGTTAGAGAAAAAGAGCGGTAATCCGCTCAGAAAGGAGTAAAGATGAGAGAAGAGAAGAGAAGAGAAGAGAAACTACCCCCTTCATCCTCATTGCGACCCTGATTTTTGCGCTCATCGGTCCTGCTAATGCCGACTGGATTCAACTTGCGCCAATTCCGCCTCAAGTGCCTGGACCTCAACCCGGTGCCGCTTTAACATACGGCGGACAGGGGCAGTTATATGCGATTATGGGCGGTGGAACTAACGCCTTTCTGAGATACAGCATTCCCTGTAACACCTGGTATGTTATTAACTCAAATACGCCTACCTTTTTTGACGGTGCTGCACTCACGGCTGACACATTCGGGGTGATATACGCCCTGCGCGGCGGCAACACACCCGAATTCTGGCTCTATGACATTATTAGTAATACCTGGCAGCGACTGCCTGACATTCCAGAACCGGTCAAGTCTGGTGGTGCGCTTACCTTTGCCCGCAGAGGTGAGTACTTCTTTGTGTATGCACTCATCGGTGGTGGTAGCACTCACTTCTACCATTATGGTCCATATGGTCCAGGTGCTGCAGGCGGTCCCCGACCCAAAGGCACTACCTACAACTGGTATCGCCTTGATTCCATGCATTATCGCGACCCTTATGGACACCGGGTAGACCTTCATGCCTGTCCGGGTGCCAGTCTCACTTGGATTCACAACTCCAACCTGACGCTGGATTCAATCTTTTGTGCTCCCTGTGATTCTATGCAGCAAAGCGATGAACGAAAACAGATTATCGCCTACAGCCCTGCTGATAACGATTGGCATAACTCCAAATATCTGCCTGTTACCCCGGGACCGGGAACCGCTATGACCTCTATGAACTGCGAACCTTCGCTTGCTTGGTATCTTTTCTGCCTGGCAAAAGGTCCTAATGATGATAGAGCCGGGGCAAGAATGGTGGCTCTTTGGCCCAGCAATTGGAACACTCGCGCTTACTCGCCTACACCTGAAATTATTCAGATGGGTGCAGCGACGGCCTATGGTGAAGATTACTTCTACTACGCATTCTTTGGAGGTGGCAGCCGAAATTTCTGGAAAATCTACTACCGGGGCGGTTGCTCAGAACCTGGTGGAGAACAGGTTTCCGGTGTAACCCAAATGGAAAATCAGCAGTTCTTTGCCAATCCCAATCCATTCTCTAATAAGACCATCATCCGCTTTTCAGTTCTCCACAGTTCGCACTATCAGGCAAAAATCTATAACGCTGCCGGTGAACTTGTCCACACACTTCTTGACCAGCAACTTAACCCTGGAACTCATTCTTTAACCTGGAACCGGTGTTCAGATGCTAAAACTCAGGTCCCTGCCGGTGTGTATCTATTGAGGTTAGAGGCAGCAAATGGCAACCAGCAGTCATTGAAACTGGTTGTCAGATAGTGTAAGATAAGGAGGTTTGAAAATGACCCGACACTTCACTCCGTTTTTAAGAGTTGTTTGTATCATTGCCATTTCCGGTTCATTATTAAATCTCTCTGCCCAGTATCTGGAAAAGGTAATTCCGGTAAATTATCATCCAGAAGACCACGGCGCAACTACCGAACCATCCGCACTAATATGCACTGGCGATGGCAGTAAACTCTATTGCGCCGGTGATATGGGCTGGACAATTGTGGTTGACTGTGCCACCAACCGCATCATCAAGGACCTGCCAACCGCTTATGGCACAGTAAGGGCTTTTTACTGGCAGCGGAATAACAGGGTGTTTATTTTCACCTATAAGGGAAGTGTGGTAATTGACCCATCTACAGATTCAATTGTTGCTGTTGTTCCTGCTGGGGTTACCGGTGTATTCAATGACTCAGAAAACTGTTATCTTGCCAGATTGAAAATCCCGGATTATACCTTGCCAGACCAACAAATCGTGGACGGATTTGAAAAATACTTTTACGGGCTGGCGGTTCTGGATGGCACAACCAATCAAATCCGGATGCGGTTGCGCTTCACTCGCGACATATTGGATATGGTCTGGAATTCTCACAACAATCGCTATTGCGTGTTTACCATTGACAATCATTCCGTGGGTATAATGACGGTAATTGATGGCAGAACCAACCGGGTAATTGATAGCGTTGTCTTAGAAGAAACCGCAGGCTGGGCTATCAAATCCCTCTATTTGTCCCACTCAAATAAAATCTATCTTACCCTGTCGAATGCCCTCCTCATTATTGATGGGGCAACAAACCGGATTATCAAACGCCTGCCTGAGGTCCAGTTTGGAGAGTTTTGCCATCTTTTCTATAACTCGCTTAGCAATAAACTATACTGTTTCGGTTGTAGGACAGGTGCCCCTGAGGTTATTGCAGTAATTAACTGCGAAAATGATAGTGTTATTAAAACGCTTTCAGTACCTGGTCACTCTTCATATTGTAAACCGGTTCATAGCCCAACATTGAACCGGCTGTATTTCATGAAAGGCAACTTTATAAGGGTTCTGGATTGCAATGCGGATACGCTTTTCACCGATTCGGTTTCTGTTCCCGGAAAGGTGGTTGATTTGTGCTATAATCCTCAGCGACAACTGCTTTACGCCACCAGTCATTATACAAATCAGATTCTGGTGATTGATGCTGAAAACCTTCAGGTTCTGGATACGATTAGAACCGGCATTTCGGCGCTCGGGGATGTTGTCTTTAATCCGCTGGTCAATAAGTTATATGTCTACTCCCTTGATTACAATACACTTGATAATGTCCTCTTTATCCTGAACGCTGATAATGGCAGGCTTATCAAGTCAATCGCCACCGGTCGGCGCGGATTTGAGGGACTGCGGATGTGCCTGCATCCAGAAAAAAGGAAGTTGTATTGTTCAAACTTTGAACTCAACTCCCTCTCGGTGATTGACTGCTTCGCGGACACGGTCATCAAGACAATTCCTGTTGCCCCTTACCCGTTTGACCTGACCGTGAATACCACCAATCACAAACTTTACTCCTCACACTCTGCTACATCTGCCCTGAGTGTGATTGATTATGACGCCGATACGGTTATCGCTGTCGTGCCGATTCCCATTGACCCGTCTAACTCTTCTCCCTGGATAGTCTGGCACAGCGGCGTGAATAAGGTCTATATTGAGGATATCGCCCATCTCAATGTTGTTGATGGTGTTACCAACTCTCTTCTCACCACGATTCCTCATAGACCATTCTTCTTTCCTTCGCCGCCTGGTGCCTGCAACCTGAAGGACAACAAACTGTATTTCACTGTCCTCCCTTTAAATTTCCAGGGTATGTTTTACTCGGCAGATGCGATAGCGGATACGATGCTTGACTCCATTTCAGGATATGTAATGGGCGCAACCTGGCAGCCGGTAAAGAACAAGGCTTACTTCAGCCGTTATTCATTTATCTTGGTGATTGACGGACCGACCGACAGCATCATAGATTCTATTCTCCTGCCTGGTTCGAGGTCGCAGTTTCCAAGACCATTCAGCCATCCGCAGGCAAGCCGGGTCTACTGGTGTCTTGATGCCAACGACTCGCTTAATGGCGGTATCCTGTTTATTGATGCCGACCTTGATACCATTGATAGACTTGTCCAGTTTCCCATTCCTGTGGGAATAGCCAACCAGATATTCGGCTCTGGTTTTGACTCTCTTGGAAATCGGGTCTTTGTCTCCTGCCCGACATCCCACATTTATGTGTTCAGGGATGAGATTGTTGGGATTCAGAGCGGCTCTTCAGAAAAGTTGAGTTTACAGGCGACCGTTTCACCGAACCCCTTCCGTAATTATGTGGAGATAAGATATCACCTGCCCTATCCGGCAAAGGCAGAAATCAAAATCTTTAGCGCTGATGGCAGACTGGTTCGCCTGTTAAACCAAGCAGACAAGCAGGCGGGCAACCACACCTTTTTCTGGGACGGCACTGACGAAAGCCGTAACCGCCTTCCACCAGGCGCCTACTTTATCTATCTCCAGGCTAACCGTCTTCACTTGACTAGAAAAATTCTTCTTACGCAATAAGGAGTGTGATTCGCTTCGGACCGAAATCAACCGTTACTATTAAAGATGTCAAACCCGACCAGTTACTTATCGTAACCGAACCATAGGCAGTTATTTTAACAACGACCTAACCAAACGCCGCCTGATATATATCCGCGACTGCCCCAAGTAATGCAGTTGGTTTGCCCGCTTCTTGGCATCCTCTTCTGCACGATATGCCTCATAATAGATTAGTTCCCAATCGCCAGTCTTATTGAATTCCCTCAGGCAACGCCGCAAATCCTCTGCATAACCATAACGCACCCTTTTATTCGCCCTGTTCTGGATTAGATAGACATAATACATATCACTCTGAGGAAAACCAGCCCTCATTTCTCATCACCTCCATTGCAATCCTGTTACTCGGACCATCGCCTCTTGCCACCGAAATTCCCACATTCTCGCCAACCGCCTGTGCTATCTCGGCAATATCCTTATGGGTAAATCCAGGACAGAGAAGGATTGACTGCACCCCCTCCTCCTGCACATACCTTTTACTCACCTCAAGTGCCTCCTTTTGGTTTTTCACCACCACCACAAAAAGTTTATAGCACCTGGGCGTCTCAACAACACACCGATGCCTCTCTGGCTCGGCATCAGGGGAATGGGCAATAAACAAAACCTTAAACGCCATACCTTTCACCTCCTATTGCAAATATTTCTTTAATTTCATTGGCAACCTTAAAGAGATGCTCTCTTCTATCTTTTATTTTGTCCGAATGTCTTCAAATTTTAAGTACTGTTGCAACTCCTTCAGAGTTGCCGTCTGCCTTTAATATACTAAAATTTCCTATCTTAAGAAAGCACCGCCGCACCATCCGCCTTCTGGCTCAGTTTTACTTAATTCTCAATTCTATCTTTCCCAAAACCTACCGCGCCCGTTTTATTCTGGTAATCTTGCCTGTCGCCCTTCTAGCGCCCTCTTTATCTCTTTCACCACTCCTGCCTCAGAAAAAGGAAGGGTGAAGGTGTCACTACGAACCAAACCTGTGGAATCCATCGGCAGAATTGCGGAAATTTTTTATTTCTGCTCGATTATTTTAATACTAATGGTAGGTTAAGGAAAGAATAGAGAACAACTTTTGTGGCCAGGTGTCATCATCCAGGAATAATACATGATGTTGTTCGTATTCCTCTTGCGATGGAGGTTCGGTCATACCCTTAATCAATTCATTATACGGTGTGAATGATAGGATAAATGATTTCAGCCGGATGTTTGGCATATTTAGCATCTCTTCTATGGCTTTTATTGTAACCGCATCTGAATTAGTGTTGGTAAATCCGGCAAAGACAATTTTTTCATCATCAAGTCCTTTTGAGTGCACCAACCCTTTCGGGTCAATGAATACGATGTACTGATTATTACCCTTCTTTACCCACATTATGAAGTCAGGGTAAAACCCGCTCCAGGTAAGACGAAATCCGACGCCACTTTTGGGCAAATTCCGAAGTAGAAAAATTTCATAATTCTGAAACTCCTTCTGGTGGGATTTGAGATACTCCCGGATTCCTTTTACAAATTTCTTTTCACTATTTACCAGCCCCTCAGGTGTTATTTTGTCAATTTCCTTGCTCTTAAGTAAGATTGGTACATAAAGATGCCGGTCAAAGTAGATTCGCGGTAAGTCGGCATTTTCACCCTGCCATAGTTCCTTCAGGTCTTGTGCTAATTTTTTTATCTTTCTTATTAATTTCCTCTTTGTTTTATCCACCTGGACGACATATGGCTCGTCCAGAGCTAACATCAACTGCCCTAATTTATCACAGCGTAAATTTTCGGTCTCAAACCGCCGGGCATTATGACGGTAGAATGTGTCTAAATATTTCTTGACGACCATAATGGCGATATCTTCTAATCGTATTATATCACTCTTATTTTTTACTTCCAGAATATCCTGCGGGGCGGAAATACTATAAAGATTGGAATGCAAAAGATTCTGCAGGTCATTGCGGGTGAAGACAAGATTCCAGTAGCCTTTGATTGCTTTATACTCGTAAATTTCCCTTTCAAATCGCTCCCAGTCCAGCATCTCCGTTATCTCTGCCGGTATTGTCTGTTCCGGCTTCTCACTGGTTATTGCCCGACTGATGACGCCGGTTTGCCGTTTTTCAGCAGACTGATATATTGTCACTCTGGGCATCAGGTCAAGAGCGCAATGATATCGGCGGTCCAGTTTCAACTGCAGAACCTCCTCCTCTTCAAATTTTCGCCCCTCGTTCTCTACCAGAATATGTAAAGTATCCCACTTATCCTGATGTAATGGTTGCACCGGTATTAAAATCGTCTCATACTCAATTTCCTCTTTCTTGATCGCCTCAAGAAATCTGCTCAGATAATCGGCTTTGATGCCGTAGATGTTCAGTGTCTCCAGATGTTTTATCCTTTCGTCACCACTGCGCTGTAATGTCTTCCCCTTGCCCTTCAGCCTCACCCCTCTGCCGAACAATTGAATAATCTGCGGTCCCTGTCCGGAGCCGATATTCAGAAGACCCATTGACGATACCCGCCAAGTGTCCCAGCCCTCAATGAACTTTTTGGCGCCGATCAGGACATTCAGTTTGGTATTTTCCGTTTTGATTTCATCAAAAAGTGAACTCCTGATAACATCCTCCGAGACACTGATTCCTTTATTTTCCAGCATCTTTCTGAACCCACCAACATCACCGATATTGATGACCCCAAAATAGTCATTGTCCCCAGTCTTCAGCCCGATTTCACCCTCGGCATTTTTCAGCACAAAGACACCAAGCGCTCCCCTGCCGCCAAATACCCGCTGATAAATGTCGTCAAAGTCAAACCCGCGGCTTTTTAACAAATCAAACCTGCCGGCAAAAATATCATTGCCGTTTTCATCCTTCAAGCCGGTTTTGCCATTAAGAATCTTATCGGCAGTTGCTCTAACCCATTCCTCGTTGGCGATTACCCCTTTGAACAACTCCACAATCTGCACAATATCCGACTCCTCCTTTTCGCCGGTAACGGTAGTGCCGACAAAAATCCAGAGTGGTTTCTCAAGATTATACTCTCTTGCCAGCTGTTTTTCACTTTCGTATATCAGCATCTGCTGATAGAATGAGAGCAGGTTGGCAATAAACATCGTCTGCTGAAACCGGTCTTGGGAAATCCTGCCCCTCGTAACATTAACAACAGCAAAATCCTTGCCATAGCCATCAAGATAAAAGTATTTATAGGAATAGTCATAGATGATTGATTTGGCATACTCCTTAAGTGTCTCCCGGTTCTGTTCGCTTAAAATCTGTCCGAAGGTGGCGCTGTATTCAAAGACAAAGCCATTTTCTGCCAGCCGGTTTCTCAGTTTTGCCCATTTCTGCTCCTCGCTCCTTCTGCCCTTATGCCCCTCATCAACAAACACCAGATTTTTCCCTTCAAAGGTATCAACCGGCAAAGTTACACCCCCGCCCTTTTTCTCCTCAACAAACTTGGTCATTTCAATTACCAATACCTCATCACCGCGTTTCAGTCCGCCGGCAAGTGAACCCGTATATCGCTGTGCCGGAATGCCGCTTTTCATTAACTCATCAAAATGCTGTTGGGAAAGCCCCTCATTCGGAGTAATCAGGATAATATTGTCAGGGGTGAAAAGTTTATAGTCCTGGAACTGATAATAGTTGATGTGCATAATCAGCGTCTTGCCGGAACCGGTTGCCATCCAGAAGGCAAGTTTTCTTAAATCATCTTCAGCGAACTGCTCAATAATATCAATCCCCTGCTCCTGTTTATACTGGTGGAGGAATTCATTTAATTCATATAGAAACTCCGCCTGCCTGTTTTTCAGATTGTCCAGCACAATCTCGGTAAAAAGCACCGCCAGATACTGGAAGTATTTCAGCGTCACCAGCTCCCGCCTGGCGTTGATTCTCTGCACCAGCAACCGGATCCGCTCATCATACTGCAGAAGATGATCGCGGGATATCCTCAAATTATCCAGCGCGAGAAGTGTGTTAACAAAATAACTTCTGCCGTCGCTGTCATAACCCGGGTTTTTATCCTTCAACTGATTGAATAAATCCCGGGGTTCAGAAAACCCAAAAAGCGAAAGCAGATAACGGTTCAGGACCAGGTACTTCTCGATTTTCACGGTTTAGACCATCAACCTTTTAAACTCCGGCTCAATGTATCTCACTTCCCAGTTCTTCGGCGTCAAAACGCTCTGCCCGTTGACATAAACGACCTGCGGCTGCCATTCGGAAATCTGCTGATTGATAAACTCCCTGTCTTTTTTGAAATCCTCATCCTTCCAATCATCAGAATATTCGCGCCAGACAATGGCATAATCTTTGCCTTCTTTCTGACCGAGAACAAACAGGTATTTTCTGCCGTTGTCTCGGACCTTTATCTTTTTCACCTTCAACCCTAATAGATAATTAAAGGTCTCGGGAATATCAATCACCATCTCCTGCGGTTCTCCAACTTCAGCCAGATTGACCTTGAGTTTATACTCAAACGGCTTCTTCAGCGCACTAAGGCTCAAAAGATACGGGCTTTCTCTTGTCTCAAAATCAAGGAAGTATTTAAGAAGATATTCATCTTTAAATAAAGTTTCCGCCTGCCTGTTTTCTTTTAGTTCAATATTATCAAGCGCATCTTCGTATTGCTCAAGAATCTGGTATTTGAAGAAACCACCACCTTGATATTCCTTGACCTCCTTTGAAATGCCCGATTTATCATAAGCCAAAACCTTCTTCATCCTCGGCAAAACCACGGTCCAGAAATGTTCTCCCATCTCAACACCAATCCATTTTCTTTTAAGTTTGTGGGCTACTGCTGTTGTTGTGCCAGAACCAAGGAAGAAGTCCATAACTAAATCGCCTTCGTTAGAAGTGGATTCTATAACACGCTTGAGAAGTATTTCAGAGTTTTCGGTGGGAAAGTTCCATCTTCTCCCATAGCCTTCTAGAGCTGACCAGTTATTATGCGAAACTTTTTTATATGGAGCTACCCAATATTTAAGTGTATTACCTTCTTTTTTAATAAAGTTAAATTTTCTTTCGGTTCTTTCCCAATATTCTTCAAGACTTTCTTCTGTTGTCTTACTTTCATTTAGATAGTTTTGATAATTCTTAACCGCTTCTTCGGCAACTTCTTTACGCCACATCCAACTACATCCTTTTTCGGGTATAATTCCTAGCAACTCATATCTGTTATAATCTCTATCAAAAAAAGTCTTAAAATCTTTCCAATAAGCTTCTCTTCTTTCTTCTATAATCCCATCTGAAAATTTATTTTTAAAATTTGTGCTTTTGGAAAATAAATAAAGATTATCATAAACAATCATTAAACTGCCAAAATTTACGCCGGCTTTTTCGGGGGCGGTTCCTATATAAGGGGCGGTTTTTGTTCGGCCAACAACTATCTCATTCCTAAAATTCTCTTTCACAAAAATCTCATCCATCAAAGGTCTGACAATCCAGTTGCCGTTGTAATCACAGCGGACAAAAATACTTCCTTTTTCACTTAATAAATCCCTGGCAAGCCTTAATCTGTTCTCAAGCATACTTGCCCAGGTGGAATCTTTATACTTTACATTATAAAGATAATCCGCATCCTGCTCTTTGTTGAACGGCGGGTCAATATAAATTGTCTGCACTTCTTCTTTGTATTTATTCAAAAGCAAGTTCAGCGCCTGCCAGTTTTCGCTTTTGATAAGTAAGCCATC
>JBDRUF010000015.1 GCA_039801245.1 candidate division WOR-3 bacterium | reverse complement strand
AACTGTTGCCAGTGGTGTTTACATCTGCCGCTTCCTTGCTGGTGACTACCAGCGCAACATCAAACTCATCCTCCAGCGCTGAAATACCTACTGTTTTTAAAGGGGGGCAGGATTTCCTGCCCCCTTTTGTCAAACTGGACAGACAATCTCACGCAGTTATAATCTTGTTTCAAGATGCCCGAAGGAAATGAATTTGAACCGAAGATAGTTGCCTTTCTGTGCAACTGGTGCTCTTATGCCGGTGCCGACCTTGCCGGCATCTCCAGGATGCACTACCCACCTTCAATCAGGGTAATCCGGGTTCCCTGTTCTGGCAGGGTTGACCCTTTTTTTATCTTGCAGGCGCTGCAACAGGGTGCTGATGGTGTTCTGGTCTCGGGCTGCCATCCTGGTGACTGCCATTATCTCACCGGTAACTATGTTGCCCGCAGAAGGTTTGCGGTCTTAAACGACCTGCTTGAGTTCTGCGGGATCGAGCCGGGCAGGGTGACATTTGCCTGGGTTTCTGCATCTGAAGGCGAGCGGTTTGCCCAGCTGGTGAAGGAGGTAACCGAAAAGGTGAAGGGGCTTGGACCAAACCAAAAACTGAAAAAGGAACTGCCTTAATGAGCCGAAGCGAAAAACTGCGCCAAAGGGCAAAGGAGCTGCTCGCGAGTAAAGAGGTGGCAATGGTTATCGGCTACTGCGCCGGTTCCAAGCCGGGATTGAGCCAGCCGGCATTCATCACGAGACCAGAAGAAGCACAACGACTCATCTTTGACTCCACCTGCTCCCAAAACCTTGCCAACTACCTATTGAAGGTCAAGAATTCAGGCAAGGTCGCTGTTGTTGCCAAGGGCTGCGACTCCCGCTCAATTGTGGTGCTTTTGCAGGAGAACCAGATTCAACGGGAAAACCTATATATCCTTGGTGTTGGGTGCGATGGGGTGGTTCAAAACGGCGCCAAATCGGTATCCTGCCTTGCCTGCCAGTATCCCAACCCGGTTATCTACGATGAGATGATTGGCGATGAGGTGGAAAAGCCTGCGCCTGACCCGATAGTTGCCAAGAATGACAAAGAGTTTGAGCAACTTTCTTCAGCTGAGCGCTGGCAGGTTTTAAGCGAGGACATCAGCCGCTGCATCCGCTGCTATGCCTGCCGTCAGGTCTGCCCGAACTGCTATTGCCCGGTGTGTTTTGTTGACGCCTCAATGCCGCAACTGGTGGGCAGGACCCACAACCTTTCTGACAATATGGCGTTTCACATCATCCGCGCCTTGCATATGGCGGGCAGGTGCGTGGAGTGCGGTGCCTGCCATCGTGCCTGTCCGATGGGAATTGACCTGATGCGGCTCAACCGCCGGGTGGCAAGAATCGTCAGGGAGCGGTTTGATTCAGTTGCCGGTGTTGACATCAACAAGCCGCCCGCCTTGACACAGTTCAACCCCGCTGACCCGCAGGAGTTTATCAAATGAAGAAGTACCTCCTCACGCGGCAGGAACTCAGTCAGCTCCTTGACCGCCTGGCAAAGGAAACCAATTTGTATGCACCGGTAAAGGACAAGACCGGTGCCACCTGGGGGAAAGTCAAAAATACGGCGGAAGTCCATCTTGAAGAGGTAAACACCCGGGAACCGGCAAAGGGGTTTATCTTCCCGCGCTGCGAGGTCCTCTTAAGGTTTGACCAGAAGGGCAATGCGCTTGAACCCGAGCCTCCCGAGGAGCAAATTGTCTTTGGCATCCGACCCTGCGATGCCCGGGCAATCGCATTTCTTGAGAAGTTCTATACCATTGAAGGCAAGACCGACCCTTATGTCAAGGCAAGACGGGAAAAGACAACCTTTATCGGGCTTGCCTGCAACCGCACCGCGCCCACCTGCTTCTGTCTTGCCCTCGGTGGTAGCCCGCACGACGCAACCGGTATGGATTTGCTTTTGACCGATTTGGGTGATCTTTTCCTCGCCGAGCCGCTAACCGCAAAAGGGGAGAAACTGATTGCCGGTTATCCTGAGGCAAAGAATGAACACCTGACCGCAGGGGCAAAACTGAGGAAGAAGGCAGAGGCGGAAATCCCTTTGCGCATTGACACGGCAAAACTGCAAGAGGTCCTGCCAAAGGCGTTTGCGAGCAAAATCTGGGAGACCCTTGCCCTTAACTGCGTCAACTGCGGCGCCTGCACATTTCTCTGCCCGACCTGCCACTGCTTTGATGTCACCGATGAGACAGTTCGTGGCAGCACGGTTCGCTGCCGGGTCTGGGACTCCTGCCAGTTTACCCTTTACTCCCGGCATGCCTCTGGTCATAACCCGCGCCTTGACCCAAGAGCAAGGTATCGCAACCGGGTGATGGACAAGTTCTACTACACGGTTGAACAGGCGGGCGTAATCTCCTGCGTTGGTTGCGGCAGGTGTATCATTGCCTGCCCCGCAAATATTGACATTCGCACGACAGTGGAAAGACTGCTCAAGGAATTTCCGGAGGAGTAAAATGAACAACCCCTATCTGCCTTTGCCGATGCGCATTGAGAGGGTGGTGATTGAGAATGATGCCCGTGACCTGAAGACCTTTGACCTCGCCTTTGTTAACGACTCTGACCGTAAAGGCTTTCAGTTCCTTCCCGGTCAGTTCGCATTTCTCTCGATTGCCGGTGTTGGTGAGGCACCATTTGGCATCGCCTCAGCACCGCACGAGCCCTTAATCAAATTCACGGTCAAAAGGGTTGGCGTCTTCACCACCGCCTTGCACGAACTGGAACCGGGCGCAATCATTGGCATGCGCGGACCCTGGGGCAACTTTTATCCATTGGAACTGATGACGGGCAGGGATGTGGTGATTGTCTCGGGCGGATTTTCCTTTACCACCCTGCGCGCCACCATCGCCCATCTCCTCTTGCCGGAAAACCGGCAGAACTTCGGCAAAATCACCGCAATCTATGGCGCCCGCTCCCCTGGCGAACTGTTGTACAAGGATGAAATCCGTCAATGGGAAAAAAGCCCTGATTTGCAACTGGTCCTCTGCGTTGACCGGCTCAATGGCGCTGACTGGCCAAAAAGGGAGGGTCTTGTGCCCAATGTCTTAAAGGAGGTGGCACCGCCAGCGGCTAATGCGATTGCCCTGGTGTGCGGTCCGCCGATAATGATTAAGTACACCCATCCGGTCTTAAAGGATTTGGGGTTCAAGCCAGACCAGATATTCCTCTCCCTTGAAAACCGGATGAAGTGCGGGATTGGCAAATGCGGTCACTGCAACATCGGTCCGAAATATGTCTGCAAGGACGGACCGGTCTTCTCCTATTCCCAGCTCCTCAACCTGCCCCCAGAATACTAAAAAATCCTACCCGCAAATTTGGCTGTTTTTGACATCCGGTTAAGTATACCTATAAGTATACAAAAGGCAAATGGGGAAAATTGATATATGACATTGAATTTCAATATGTTAGCAATAAAATAACCAAATTTACACCCCACCCCCTCTACCATCCCCCTATGGGTTGTTTATGTGGTTTGGCTTTTGATTTTTTATCCTATCAGTCAAAAACTCCCGAACCTTCCCTATAACCCTCCAACCCCAACCAAATCACCTGTTGCCATCATCACCTCCCCAAACCCAAAGGGTAAGGTCCTGCTGGCTGGTGAAATCAAACGGACAATTATAACCCGATTTCCAATGGTATTGGACCTGCGCTTCCTCTTGACAGAGAGCTCTTTCCTTGTTATTATTAACCGATGCGCGCTGAGGAGAAAAAGCCAAAGGCAACTGAGGAGAAAATCAGCCGGGTTGATTTTGACGAGGTGGAACGCATCCGCAGCGGCTGGCGCAGCCTTTACGACCTTTTGATTATTGTGGCTATCCTTGCCGGAATCCTCATCTTGGGTTATCTGTATCTGCGCAACCGTGGGCGTCCAGAACCAATTGTCCCCCAAACGCCTGCAAGCCAAAACATCTGGATTCCAGGGGTTGACTATCAGCCAAAACCCGAGGAAGGCGAATAACCCCGGCTAATCCTTTGCCCAGATGCCAATCCTGCACCCGCACGGGTCACGGAAAAAGGCGTAATAGCCGAACCCGCCCCCGATTTCGGTCTTAGGCTTTTCTATCCTGCCGCCAAGCTCCTCAACCCTTTTCAGTGTTGCGGGAATGTCTTTCACCTTGATATACACATCGATGCCGGGTTCGGGCATCTTCTCAACCTTGAAGATGCCACCGCCCGGTCCTTCCTCAACAGCAAACATAATGTACTCTTCAGAAAAATCGGTCATCCTCCAGCCGAAAAGACGGGCGTAAAAATCTTTTGACCTTTTCAAATCGGTTGCCGGAATCTCCCAGTGGCAGAGGCTGTTCATCCTAACCCCCTTCTCTATGATACACTATCTTGCCCCGGCTCAACACCATCCTTACCGGATTGTGTCCAAGCCGATATGCCAGATGCCGGTAATCAGGCACATCGGTAATCACAATATCTGCCCTTTTCCCCGGCTCAATGCTACCAATCTCCCTTTCCATCTTCAGCGCCCTTGCCGCATTGATTGTTACCCCGCGCAAAGCCTCAACAATGGTCAGCCCGTAATACAGGCAGGCAAACTGCACTGTCAGAACCTGGGCAAGCAGGGTTGATGAGCCCGGGTTAAAGTCTGTTCCCAAAGCCATCTGAATCCCCAATTCGCGCATTTTCTTCACCGGCGGTTTATGTCGCTCCTGCAAAAAAAGGGCGGTTGCGGGCAGAAGAGTAGCAATTACCCCCTTTTCCGCCATCATCTTTAGACCTGTGTCTGACGGCTGCAGCAGATGACTGGCAGCAATCGCGCCAACCTCACCAGCAACCTCAGCCCCACCTGAACTCTCAACCTCATCGGCATGGATCAAAGGCAAAAGACCGAACCCCTTTCCCGCCTCAAGAATCATCTTGCTCTCCTCGGAATTAAACACAAAGTTTTCACAGAAGACATCACAGAACCTTGCCAGTTTCTTTTGGGCAACCTCGGGCAGCATCTCCTCAATTACCAGCCTGATATACTCCTTCTTTTCCATCCCCTTCGGCACCGCATGGGCACCCATAAATGTCGGAATTACCTCAATCAGACCTGCCTCATTCAGCCGCTTAACTACCCGCAACAACTTCAGTTCATTCTCCTTATCAAGACCATAACCCGACTTTACCTCCACTGTTGTTGTTCCCCAGGAGACCATCTCCTTCAACCGCCCCAGTGCGGTCTGGAAAAGTTCATCCTCACTCGCCTCCCTTGTCATTTTCACCGTGGCAAGAATCCCGCCACCCGCCTCAAGAATCTCCTTATAACTTTTCCCCAAAAGCCGCATCTCAAACTCATCCGCGCGCCAGGAGGCAAAAACCAGATGGGTATGAGGGTCAACAAAACCGGGCATAACCACCGAATTTTGACAGTCAATTCTCTCCTCACCGGGCTCGGGCTGCAAACCCCTGCCAATCTCAACAACCCGCTCCCCTTTAATCCGCAAAGCCCCGCCTGCAATTATTCCCAGACCCTCATCCGCCATCGTGAGAATCTGAGCGCAGTTAAGAAGGACTTTTTGCTCCTGCACCCCTTATTTTCAGTTCAAAATTACCAGTTTCTGCACACCGCCAACCTTTTCATCAAAGGAGCGGACAAAATACATCCCCGCAGGCACAGGCCTGCCATCCTCACCCTTCAGGTCCCAGATGAGCCGATTACCATCAAGAGGCTTGAGCGTGCGCACAAGTTCGCCAGTGGCGTTATAAACCTTTAGCCCCTTTCCCCCCTGAAACTCAACCCCGCCCTGACTTAAGAGTCGCACATTTGCACCCTGAATCTTCACCCCAGGAGCCGGGGCGGGGCTGTTTTTCTCCTCAATACCAGGTCTGAACCTCACCCAGAATGACCAGGGTGTGGAGAAATCGCCCCAGTCAAGCCGGTTCCGCCCTTTGCAAACCCATTTGTAAGACCTGCCATAGGTGAAGATGGTATCGGGCAACGAGCAACGGGGAGAAACCCCAACGCAGGACCAGATGGTATCGCTCCCACCGGAAATCACCCGGAAACAAAAACTGTCAATATCGGTTCTGGTGGTATCAACCAAAAGGACTATCGGCGGCGAGAAAATCTGGTGACCGTTAGGGGGCGCAAGCGGGCTCGGCGGCAAAGGTCCGCGCAAGAGCCGAAAGCAGCCAAAAGTGCCATCAGCAGATACAAGAATGCCATTGCGATACTGTCGGAACCTCAGCCGCACCGAATCGCAGGAGGAAAGTGTCGGGTCAATAAACCAGTTGTAGGTCCCGGTATCAGGCACACTGTCCAAGAGACTCCAGTCCACCCCGGCATTGAAGGAGATGTCAATTGCAACCCAGTCCCCGGGTGTGCCAAAGTTGTCCCAGCGCACTTCAACCGTATCACCAATCTGCAGAATCTCACCCCTGCCAATGGAGTTGTAGAATGTATCTCCTAAAGGATAGCGCACCTCCAGTTTGTGCTCATCACCACCTCCAGGATGGGGCGATGCCACATGGGAGCGGTCAGGACCGGAATAATGCCACCACTCTGCCGGCTTCCACCAGGTGTTATGGACATAGATGTCCTTTTCCGGTGTCCGGTAGCCATAGGCGGCAAGGGAGTGAATCTGCCACAAGGCTGACCAGACCAGCGCATAGCCGGCATCAATCTCCTGGACAATCGTTGACCATGCCCAGTCATTGCCACTTGTGCCCAAATCCTCAACAATGTCAAATGAATAGCCATTTTCATAGGCAACAAGGTATAGACCCTGCCCAATTGCGTTGATTATCGTTGCCCCCCTGGTCGTGTCCGTAAACATATAAAGGGCACACTCGCGCTGAACATTGGGAACCTGCTTGTCCCATTCGCCCTCCACCATATCCCAGCGCTGCCAATACCAGTCAACCAGCCTGCCATAGTCCTGGGTTCTGTCAATATAGCCCATCACCATTGCCGCGGCTGTTGGTGTGCAGCCATAACTCCAGTCATAAAAGGGCGCCTTGTCCGCATCCGGCACATAAACCTCGTTCCAGTGTGAAAAATCCCTTTTCAGCGCCTGTTCCCACTCCTTTTGATAATGGGCAATTGCCCTCTCATCAAAATCAAGGGTTCCGGTCGCAATTTTCTGGGTATTAACATAACGGACAAAATCCTCCCTTGAACCCCAGTTCTGTTCAAAATGGGTAGAGTATATTATCCTCTGCCCCTCGGTGTTCTCGAACTCAAGGAATGTCGCGGGCAAAATAAAGTAAATCCTCTCAAGATAGGCATCAGGACCCAAGACCTCCCTTGCCCTTCTTAACCCCTCAGGCGCCACCGCATAAAACTCGCTTGTGCCATAACCATAACAGACAATCGGTGTCCTGTCAGAGCGTGCCGAGATTAAAATATGGGCATATTTTGAGCGCCATCTGGTCAAATCGGTATTTACGGTCAACCCCTCCCTTTCCTCAAAAATGTCTCTGACAACCTGTTCATAATCGGGAAAGGGCTTGCCATCGGTGCGGAAGTGGAAGATGTATCCTGCGGTCTGACCCTGTTCATCAACTACCGGCACAACCGTTCCCAACCGGCATCCCGGCCATTCCGCGGCCGCCTTTCTCAGCGCCAGGCTCTTTATCGTCTGAAAGTCAACCGCATTCGGTGGTGTCAAACCCGATTCGGGCAGATTCATCGCCAATAAGGCGCCCAAACTGCAGAACAGGACAAAAAACATTCTCATTCTTTCTCCTTTTTTGTTAAATCCCTAACAGAATATTCTATAATCAAAATCAGCACTGTCAAAAATGACAAAACCAACCCCATCCCAAAATGGTAAGAGCAAGGGAAAGGGTGGAGAGGACCTACCCTCTCAAAAGGTGGGATTAATTAAGGCATTGTTAAACAGTTACTTAAAAATCGGGGGCAGATCTCGTCGTTAACAAATAACCCTTTTGTGGCTCTTAATGATTATGGGCTTTTTCAGGGTGTGAGCCGGAAGCGGTCGCGCGGGAAAAAACTTGCCTCCCTGACATTGGTAAGCCCTAAAAACTGCTGTGTCAGCCTTTCTGCACCAATCGCCAGACCACCGTGCGGTGGCACCGCATACTTGAATATCTCCAGATAGAACTCAAAACTTTCCGGGTTCAGCCCGAAATAGCGGATATTCTCCAGAAGCATATTGTAGTCATGGATGCGCTGGGAACCGGTTGTCACCTCCAGCCCGCGAAAGAGAAGGTCAAAACCAAAGGTGTATTCCGGCTCATCCCTGTCCCACATTGTATAAAAGGGTCTGGTCTTGCGCGGGTAATGGGTGACAAAGATGAACTCGCTATTATAAACCCTCTCGGCGTACGCGCACAACTGCCGCTCCGCCTCCGGGTCCAGATCCAGCATATCCTTCACATCCCTGCCAAAATCCCTTTTTAACACCTCCAGCGCATCCTTGAATTTGATATAGGGGATTCTGTCAATCTCGGGCAAGCGCGCCTGTAACAGTTGCAACTCATCCGCACAATTTTTCTTAAGGTTTTCAACCATCTCCTTCAGCATCTGCTCCTCAAGCCTGGTCACATCCTCAAAGGATTCAATGAAACCCATCTCATAGTCAAGGGAAAGGTACTCATTGATGTGCCTTGATGTGGCATGGTCCTCTGCCCGATAGACAAAACCAACCTCAAAAACCCGCTCATAACCAGCACCGACAAGCATCTGCTTGTAAAACTGCGGGCTCTGCGCCAGATATGCCTTCTGTTCAAAATACTGAATCGGAAAAAGCGCGGTCCCACCCTCGGTACCCGCGGCAACAATCTTGGATGTGTGCACCTCCAGAAAACCCTCCCTGCGCAAAAAATCCCGAAAGGAGCGGACAATCTCCGCCTGCACCCGAAACACCGCACCCAGTTCCGGATTGCGCAGACTGAAAGCCCGGTGGTCCAAAATCATATCCAGTTTCAGATTCAACTTCCTCTTGGAGCGGTTCACCTCAAAGGGCAAAGGTGCCACCGGTGCAATCAGAACCTTGATTTGTTCCAGTTCCAGTTCGCACCCCTGCCGCGCCTGGGGCTCGGGCTTGACCCTCCCGATGACCTCAACGATTGACTCCCGCTGAACCTGG
Source organism: candidate division WOR-3 bacterium (assembly GCA_039801245.1). NCBI lineage: Bacteria > Pseudomonadati > Caldifarciminota > Caldifarciminota bacterium. The sequence goes on along the minus strand of JBDRUF010000015.1, from coordinate 25,465 downwards.
TCAAGATTGAACCTCTCCGGCTCACCTGTTACCGCCTGGGTTATTCCGCTGCGGTCACGCAAAAGCACAAAACAAATCTTGCCCAGTTTGCGGATGTGGTGGACCCAGCCCAAGAGCCGGACCCGCTCGCCGATATGCTGGGGCAAATCCCGCGCCAGTGTTCTTTCCATACCCTCAATTTACCCGACTTTAACCTATTGTCAAGCAGTCCGCCGCTCGCGCACAAGGTAAATCATCGGCAGGGAGATAAAGGTGGTTACGCCCTTGAGAATCACATTTGCCCAGAAGATGCTCACCACCACCAAAAATGGCATCCTGCCGATAAAGGCAAGGGAGCAGAAAAGGGCAGAGTCCAAAGGCACACTCACCCCATTGGATACCAAGACCCTTAGCCACTGCCGGCGCAAACCCATCCGATTCACCCACAACTGATAGATTTCACCATCAACCAGTTCTGATGCCACCTCGGCAATGATTGAGGCGATGACAATCCGCCAGACCGGAGAAAGCACCATCCCGAACTCCAGTTGCGGTCCAACCTGAACATCTGGCGGCAGCCGGGCAACCAGCCAGAAAAGCCCTGCCATAAAAAGGTTGATTATACCGGCAGCGACAATCACCCTCCGCGCCACCTTTATCCCGGCGGTCTTGTGCACCAAATCCCTGATGGTAAAGGTGAAGGGATAGATTAAGGTGCCCGCATCCATACTGAAACCCACGAACCGAACAATGCGCAGGCTGGCGATGTCGGAAAGAATCTGGGCACCAATATACGCCGCAGTTACCAGCGCCACACCGGAAAGCGCCTCTTCACCTTTTTGGCTCATAGTTGATAGTCCTTAGTTTATGGTTCTTGGTTCAGAGTTCAACTACTAACCTCCAATAGACATCGGAAAAATTCCTATTGCCAGTTTTGCCCTTTGACTTTTGAATCGCGTTTATTATCCTTTTAACACCCGATGAACAGCAATCCAGTTGGCAATTCGGAATTGGGGCGGGCATTGACCCCGCGTGAGATTGTTGCCGAACTTGACCGCTATATCATCGGTCAGGAAAAGGCGAAGAAGGCGGTGGCAATCGCCCTGCGCAACCGCTGGCGCCGGAGCCAGATCCCTGACCGATTGCGCGAGGAGATTCTGCCCAATAACATCATTTTGATTGGACCAACCGGTGTGGGCAAGACCGAGATTGCCCGCCGGCTCGCCCGGCTGGTTCAGGCACCATTTGTGAAGGTTGAGGCATCCAAGTTCACCGAGGTTGGCTATGTCGGCAGGGATGTTGACTCAATGATTCGTGACCTGATGGAGATTGGGGTGAATATGGTCAAGGCGGAAAAGACCAAAGAGGTGCAGGAAAAGGCAGAGGCGCTTGCCGAGGAGAAACTTCTGAAACTCCTCTTGCCTGAAGATACCTCCAGAAACCCGGGCGTGCGGGAAAGGCTGCGGGAGCAACTGCGCAAGGGGGAGCTTGACCAGGAGATGGTGGAAATCAAAGCCACCTCCGCAATGCCCCTATTCCCTGATGTCCTTGCTCAGTTTGGCGGTGAGGAGATAATGATTCAGTTGCAGGATATGCTCGCACCGACATTGCCCAAGCAGACCAGAAGGAGAAAACTGACCGTTGCCGAGGCAAGGCGGGTTTTAACACAGGAGGAGGCGCAGAAGCTGATTGATATGGATGAGGTTATTGCCGAGGCAAAGCGCCGGGTTGAACAGAGCGGCATCGTGTTCATTGATGAAATTGACAAGATTGTCAGTACCACACCATCAACATCCGGACCCGATGTCTCGCGCGAGGGTGTGCAGCGCGACCTCTTGCCGGTGGTTGAGGGTTCAAGTGTTCTGACCAAATACGGGATGGTGCGCACCGACCATATCCTGTTCATCGCCGCCGGCGCATTTCACAAGGTCAAGCCTTCAGATATGATTCCTGAACTCCAGGGCAGGTTTCCCATTCGGGTGGAACTTAACCCTTTGACCGCTAAGGACTTTGTGCGGATTTTGACCGAACCGGAAAACGCCCTGATCAAGCAGTATACCGCACTCCTTGCCAGTGAGGGTGTGAAACTGACCTTTACCCAGGATGCGATTGCCAGGATTGCCGAGATCTCCTTTCAGGTCAACAGCGAAACCGAAAACATCGGTGCCAGAAGGCTGCACACGGTGATGACCACCCTCCTTGAGGATATTCTGTTTGATCTGCCCAACCCCAAAACCAAATCGGTGCGCATCAGAGCCATTGATGTGGAAAGAAAGCTGAAGGACATAGTTGCCAGCAAGGATTTAAGCCGCTATATTTTATAATTATGAAAAAGGACCTGACATCAATTGCCGACCTTAATAAACAGGAAATCCTTGACCTCTTGAAAGAGGCGGGTGAACTCAAAGAACGGGTGAAGAAAGAAGGGGTTTTAAACATTGCCCGGGGCAAGATGGGCGTGCTGATCTTTGAAAAGCCCAGCCTGCGCACACGGGTGACATTTGAGCGGGCTTTGCAACAGTTGGGTGCGAGCAGCACCTATTTAAGCCCGCAGGACATCGGACTGGGAAGACGGGAAAGCGTACCTGATGTTGCCCGCAACCTTTCCCGCTGGATTGACCTAATCATCGCCCGGGTGTTCGAGCACGAAAAGATAACCCAGCTGGCGGAGTATGCCAGTGTCCCGGTTATCAACGCCTTATCCGACCTTGAGCACCCCTGCCAGATACTTGCCGACCTTCTGACAATTCTTGACCATCATCACTCACTTGTTGGTGTGACCGTCGCTTGGAGCGGTGACGGTAATAATGTCTGCCACTCACTCTTGCTTGCGAGTGGAATTGTCGGCTTCAATCTCAATGTTGCCACCCCCAAGGGTTTTGAACCATCAAAGGAGATAATCGAAAAAAGCCAAGAGTTTGCTAAAAAGAGCGGCGCCCGAATAAAACTGACCTACGACCCTTGCGAGGCGGTAAAGGATGCCGATTTTATTTACACCGATGTTTGGGCATCTATGGGGCAGGAGAATGAGGCGGAACAGCGAAGGGAGATTTTCCGACCTTATCAGGTCAATATGGCTCTTCTGGCTAAGGCAAAAGCCAGTGTCAAGGTCCTTCACTGTTTGCCCGCACATCGGGGTGAGGAAATCACCGATGATGTCCTTGATGGTCCCCAATCAATTGTCCTTGACCAAGCAGAAAACCGGCTCCATATCCAGCGTGCCATTCTTGCCCGGCTGTTAAGTAATGTTTGAGCCGGAAATCCTTATCATTGGTGCGGGACCCGCAGGGCTAACCGCAGCCATCTATTCCAGCCGCAACGGACATCCCACCCTGATTCTCGAGAAAGAAGTTCCCGGCGGACAGATGGCTAAGACCGCGTTTATTGAAAACTACCCTGGTTTTTCTCAGCCGGTCAAAGGCTTTGACCTTATCCAGGAGATGGAGACCCAGGCGCGACGCTTTGGTGCCATAATTGAACAGGATGAGGCAACTGGGCTAAAAGACGCATCCAAGAAAATCGAAGTGCAGACAACAAATCGAACCTACAATCCCAAGGCGGTGATAATCGCAACCGGCACCCAACCCCGCTCCCTCGGCTTGGAAAACGAGACTCAATTTATTGGCAAAGGTATCTCCTACTGCGCTATTTGCGACGGACCATTGTTTAAGGACAAGGAGGTGGCGGTTGTTGGTGGTGGTGACTCGGCACTTGAGGAGGCGGAGTTTTTGACACGTTTTTGCGCCCGGGTTCACCTGATTCACCGCCGGGAGGAGTTCCGGGCGGCAAGGGTTGTTCAGGAACGAGTCCGGGCTAACCCGAAAATCACCCTCCACCTCTCGCAGGTCATCGCCAAAATCATTGGCAAACAGAACCTCGAAAGCCTGGAACTGAGAGACTTAAAAACAGGGAATAGTACCATCTTACCGGTCTCTGGGCTTTTTGTTTATATCGGTCTTGTGCCCAATACCGGCTGGTGCCAGGGTGTTATTGCTCTTGATGAACAAGGTTTCGTCATCACCGACGAAAAACTCCAGACCAGTCTTCCTGGCATATTTGCTGCAGGTGATGTGAGAAAAAAAAGTGTGCGGCAGATTGCCACTGCGGTTGGCGACGGTGCGCTTGCCGCAATGACCGCGCACGAGTTCTTGGTTCATAGTTCTTAGTTCTTGGTTCTTAATTTTTCAGTTCTTGCACTACAAACTAAAAACTATAAACTTCAAACAATCTATGCGCATCGTCGGCTTTATCCCTACATCGCTCGTTGACTGGGACGGTAAAATCACCTCGGTTATCTTTATAGGGGGCTGCAATTTCCGCTGCCCATTCTGCCAGAACGCGCAGGTGGCTGATGATGACCCCTCTTTGCCGACAATAACCTGGGAGGAAATCAAATCCCTTCTCGAACGCAAATTGGGCTGGCTTGATGGTGTAGTCATTTCCGGCGGTGAACCGATGATGCATCCAGAAATCTTTGAGCTCTGCGCCCGGATCAAAGAATTGGGACTGAAGGTGAAAATGGACACCAACGGCTCTTTTCCCTATCCCTTGAAAAGGGCGATAGCGCTTAAACTGATTGACGCCGTAGCAATGGACATCAAGGCACCATTAAACAGCCGTTACTCCAGCGCGGTTGGCCGGCACCTACCGAGTTTAGCACCTCTCAGGCGGTCAATCCGACTACTTTTGGAGTCAGGGATAGAGTATGAGTTTCGTGCAACAATTGTACCCGGTCTGATTAATCCCGAAGACATCCCTGAAATCGGGAAAGCCATCCAAGGGGCAAAAATGGTTGTTTTTCAGCAGTTTGTGCCAGAAAATGCCCGCGCACCAGCCTTTAGGCAAAAAAAGCCTTACACCCTTCAGGATGTGGAAAGGATGCGCGCCGAAATTGCCAAGTTTGTGGACAAGGTTAAACTGCGCGGGAAATTCTATTAAAAACTATTCCAAACACCTTTTCAAAACCCCTCCTCACCGCCCCGCGCACCTCCTTCATCTGAACCTCGCCTCCATCTTTTAATACCAATTGCATTGCGGTCATCTCCTGTGATGAAAGACCACAGGGATTAATCAATTGAAATCCATTTAAATCCGACCCGACATTCAGGGCGAATCCGTGCATTGTCACCCTGTTTTTAACCGCGATTCCAATTGAGGCAATCTTTTTCTCCCCTACCCAGACACCCACCATTCTCTCCTTTGCTCCTGCCTCGATTCCGAACTCTCCTAACGCCTGAATCAGCACCTCTTCAATTTTCTCCACGAACCTACGCACACCAACCAACCCCTCACGGAGACGAAAAACAGGATAACCAACAAGTTGTCCTGGTCCATGATAGGTGATGTCACCGCCCCGTTCAACCTGATAAATCTTAATCCCGCGCCGGGCAAGTTCATCTTCGGAAACGAGAAGATTTCTCTTATCAGCACCCCTGCCAATGGTGATGACGGGAAAATGCTCAAGGAGGATCAGCGTATCATCAATCTCATCGGCAACACGTCGCTCGTGGATTTCCCGTTGTATCTTCAGCGCCTCAAGATAATCAACCCTGCCCAGTTCAATCAGAACCGCCACGGTAATGTTTATAGTTTGAAATTTATAGTTCTAATAACCAAAAACTAAATCTAAGAACCATGGACTATCTGTTAAGGATGTGGATTGCACTCCCTAAGAGGAGGTGAGCCGCCTCAAATAACAGCTCGCTCATTGTCGGATGGGGATGAATGACCCTGCCCATATCTGCCGCGGTGAGCCCGAGTTCTACCGCAAGCGTCCCCTCGGCAATCAGGACATCAGCCTGAGGTGCAAGGATGTGAACCCCTAAGATCCGTCCGGACCTTTCTTCAGCAACAACCTTGCATAGACCTGAGGGCTTACCTAAGGTCAATGACCTGCCGATGGCGTTTGCCGGGACCTTAACGACCTTCACCTTGAGTCTTTGCTTCTCCGCCTCAGTCGCGGTGAGTCCAACACTCGCACATTCAGGGTCGGTGTAAATAACATTTGGACAGGTTGTGGATGAAGAAAAGACTCCTTGACCGATGCCTTCTGCGAGGCAGAGACCCTCATACATCGCCTTGTGGGCGAGGAGAGGACCACCCCGAACATCACCAATCGCGAAAACCCCTTCTGCGTCAGTCTCAAAATTGTCGTGAGTGATTATGAACCCCCGCTCATCCATCTTGACCCCAGCCTCTTCAAGCCCAAGACCTGTGCTCCTTGGCTTTCTTCCCACCGCTATCAAAACCTTATCTGCGTGCTGTTTATTCTCTTCTTCATTAACATCCCACAAGACATCAACGCCGCCGTTTTCCTTCTGACACCTGACCCCTTTCGCATTTAGCCTGAACTCGACCCCTTCCCGTTCCAGTTCGCGCTGAAGTAAAACTGCAATCTCCCTGTCGATTCCAGGTAAAATCTGGTCACACACCTCAAGAACCGTCACCTTTACACCCAGACGCTGAAAAATTGTGGCAAACTCCAGACCAACCGCACCCGCACCCACAATCACGATACTTTTGGGCAACTCAACCAGATTGAGGGCATCGCTGGAATCAATTATCCGCTGGTGGTCAAACTCATACCCTGGCAAAGGCAAGGGTTCAGAACCAGTGGCAACAATGATGTTTTTGGCTTGAATCTCAACTTCCTCGGGAGTCATCACTAATACCTTTCCCGGACTTAGAACCTTTGCCCGGCCGCGAATGAGTTCCACCCCGTTGTTCTTGAAGAGAAACTCAATCCCCCTTCCCAGCCTTTCAACAATCCGTCCCTTCCACGAACCGAGACTGACAAAGTCAATGGTTGGGGGATTAAACCCGATGCCCATTAACCTTGCCTCAAGGGCGTTGCGGATAATACTGGCAGAATGAAGGAGCGCCTTCACCGGGATACAGCCCCAGTTAAGACAAACCCCGCCCACCTTTGCCTCTTCAATCACCACCACCTTCTTACCCAATTGCGCGAGCCTGATTGCCGCCACATAACCGGCAGGTCCAGCACCAATTACAGCCACATCCGCAATCTTCTTCATTTTTACCAAAGTGTCCCCTTAATCAATTCCGAAGCGATGATTAGCCTCTGAATCTGGTTTGTGCCCTCATAAATCTGGGTAATCTTGGCATCACGCATCATCTTCTCCACCGGATAATCCTTCATATAACCATAACCACCTAAGATTTGCACCGCATCGGTGGTCACCCGCATCGCCGTATCAGAGGCCATCACCTTTGCCATCGCGGCAAGACCCGAGATGTTTTTTACCCCGGCATCTGCTGCCCGCGCCGCCTCATAGACCAGCGCCCTTGACGCCTCAATCTGAATTGCCATATCCGCCAGCATCAGCTGAATCGCCTGGAAACTGGCAATCGGCTGTCCAAACTGAACCCTGGTCTTGGCATATTCCAGCGCCTCATCAAGCGCACCTTGAGCGATGCCAACCGCCTGCGCGCCCACACCCGGTCTTGTTCGGTCAAATGTCCTCATCGTCTGGATAAATCCCAGCCCCTCTTCCCCCCCCAACAGATTTTCCTTTGGCACCCGGCAGTCCTGAAAGACCAGTTCCGCGGTCTTGGAGCAGCGAATCCCCATCTTGTCCTCAATCTTGCCATAGGTGAAACCGGGCGTGCCATCCTCAATGATAAATGCGGAAAGACCACGCGCACCTCGCTCCGGGTCGGTGGAGGCGATAACAGTATAAATCTTTGCCACGCTGCCATTGGTGATGAACTGCTTGGTGCCGTTAAGCACATAGTAATCGCCCTCACGCCTTGCCCTTGTCTTGACATTACCGGCATCGGAACCAGCCTGCGCCTCGGTGATGGCAAATGCCGCCAGTTCCCCTTGCGCCAGCCTCGGCAGAAACCTCCTTTTCTGCTCCTCGGTGCCGGCAAGGATGATGGGGAATGTGCCCAACCCGCACGCCGCATAGCCCAGTGCTACCGCACCATCAACCCGGGAAAGCTCCTCAACCACAAGACACATCTCCAGGATGCCGCCACCAAAACCACCATACTCCTCCGGTATGTAGATTCCCATCAGTCCCAGTTCTGCCATCTCCTTCATCAAGGCAAAGGGAAACTCACCGGTCCGGTCAAGTTCCTGACGCACCGGCTTTATTTTTTCAACCGCAAACCTTCTTGCCAGGTCCCTGATTTCCTTCTGGGTATCGGTAAAAAAGTATTCCATACACCTCCTTTTATTTAAACCGCTCCCTTAACTCCGCTGTCACCTTTAAAACCCCGGCTTTGATTAAAAGAGCGGTCTGGCGGTAAAACTCAACTGACCTCCCTATCGGGTCAGGAATCTCAACCTCCTTTTCTGGATAACCACCCAAAAGCCTCACCTTAACATCCGCCTCTGGCAATAGATTAACTATCCAGGACCTTTGTCCCGGCTCCATCACCAGAATCAAATCCGCGGTATCAATCATCTCCTTATTTAACTGTCTTGCCCGATGTCCGGAGATGTCAATATCCATCTCCATTGCAACATTAATCGCATTGCCGGTTGCCTGTCTCCCAACCGGTGCGGCAACCCCTGCCGATGTTATTACTACCGGCAGCCCCTTCAGTTCTTGGACCAAAAGCCCGGCCGCAATTGGACTCCGACAGGAGTTACCGGTGCAGACAACCAGAACCGAAAAATACAACCCGGGTCCAAGACGAACCCTTTTCCTCAAGATGGCTTCAAGCCCCAAAATTCCCAATCTCCCCTTACGCAAAACGGTTGGTGTTTCGCCGGAAAAGTCAATTACCGTTGGTCCCAATCCCCACTCTTTATCAATAACCACCAGTTTCAGCCAGTCGCCAAAATCGTTCATCAGCTCCTCAGGCTCTTCTCCCGCCCCAGGCAGACCAAACCATAAATCTGCGCCCACTTTCTTTAGCATCGCCTCGGTAAAAGGCTCCCATCCCAAGGCAAGCCCCTCTCCATCCTTTAAAACCGCCACCGCCTCCTTCTGTAACACCTGCCTGATCTCCCCACTCAACCCGAGAGCATCAGGCGGCACCAACCGGTAAGCCCCACCCAGCCTCTCTCTAATCTCCTTAGGGTTTAATCCCAAAACCGCACACCCACCAAAAAGGGGCATCATCACCGCCCCGCTCTCAAGCGCCTTCACAACCGCCTGCGGCTTAACCCGTGACCTCTTTACTACCTTTGCCACTCACCGCTCCTCTTGGAGATACCTTAGCCCCTTTGCACCGATGTCGCGGCGGTAATGCATACCGGGGAAATGGATGAGCCCGATGCCATAATAGGCACGCTCCCTTGCCTCAAAAAGGGTTTTTCCGATCCCGGTTACCCCTAAAACCCTGCCACCACTGGTAAAAAATTTACCCTCAACCATCTTCGTCCCGGCATGAAAAACAATTGTGCTCTCCCCGCCCTCAACTTCACCGGAAATGGGCAACCCCTTTTCATATGTGCCCGGGTACCCCTTTGCTGCCGCGACAACGCACAAAGCCCATTTTTGGGGCTTAGGCATCCTTTCCCCATCCTCACCCAACCTTCCGTGCGCACAGGCAAGGCACAACTCGGCAAGGTCATCATCAAAGATGGGCAGAATCACCTGCGCCTCTGGGTCACCAAAACGGCAGTTAAACTCCAAAACCTTAGGACCATCAGCGGTAAGCATCAGACCGGCATAAATCGCACCCCGATAAACAATCCCCTCCTTTTTCAAAGCATCCAAAAGGGGCACAAATATCAGCCTCACAATCTGGTCAAAAACAAGAGGTGTCACCGCGGGCACGGGCGCATAAGCACCCATCCCACCGGTATTTGGACCCTCATCATTGTCCAAAAGCCTTTTATGGTCCTGGGAAGGAGCCAGAAACCGCAACCGCTCGCCATCACAGAGCGCAATGATTGAAGCCTCCTCACCGCTAAGAAACTCCTCAATCACCACCCGCGAACCCGCCTCACCCAACCTGCCCTCCCTCATCAAAATGGTGAGAAATCCTATCGCCTCCTCCTCATTTTCGCAAACCTTCACCCCTTTGCCTAATGCCAGACCACACGCCTTGACGACAACCGGAAAGCCGCCTCTCTTTACATAATCAACCGCCTTTTCAAAATCGTCAAACACCTCAAACCTCGCGGTGGGGATCCCATATTTTTTCAAAAGGTTTTTGGCAAAACCCTTATCACCCTCCAACAGAGCAGCCTGGGCATTCGGTCCGAAAAGAACCAGCCCCTTTTTCTCAAACTCATCGGCAATTCCCGCAACCAAAGGCGCCTCTGGACCGACAACGGTCAAATCAACGCTGTGTCTCCGGGCAAAGGCGATAAGACCGGCAAAATCGGCTGGGTCAATCTCAACGCATTCAGCCAGCCTGGCAATCCCAGGATTCCCGGGCGCGCAGAAAACCTGATGCCCCTTACGGGCAAAACTGTAAACAAGGGCATGCTCTCTGCCACCACTACCGATACACAAAACCTTCATATTGTCATTGAATTTACCTTTAAATCTTTAAAAGTCAAAATAGTCCTAAGGAAATCCACAGGGGGAGTGACCCCCGGGGTCATCCTGAATATCCTCTATTATTATGAAATTACGATACTTAATAAATCGATTTTAACTAAAATTATGGTCCCTCTACCCCAGTTTTAAAAATGGGATGAAAACCAGCCTGACGCCTTCCTGAAAAACAACCTTAAGAATAAATGGACACTTGGCAAAAAAATTGTAATATTAACCTATGCACCATCGGGACCTACGGGTGGCAGATGCAATTCGCGACATCGTTGCCGAAATCGTCTTGACGAAAATATCTGACCCGAAAATCGGCTTTGTCACTATCACCCGCTGCTCACTTTCCCGTGATTTGCGCAACGCCACGGTCTTTTTCACGGTGATGGGTGACAACCAGCAACGCAATCTCACCCTTGCCCGTCTTGAGCACGCCCGGGGATTTATCCGTCACCTCCTGGGCAGGCGCCTGAAACTGAAGTTCCTTCCTGAAATCCACTTCAAGGTTGACGAACTCCTTATGCAGGAAGACCGCATTGGCAGAATACTTGACGAACTCAACCCCGAAAATTCCGAAGAAAAAGCAGATGGGTCTGATGCGCGGCATTCTCAACATCAATAAGCCGGCTGGTATCTCCTCCTACGATTGCATCCGCCAACTGAAACCGCTCCTTAAGCCCAAAAAGATTGGTCATGCCGGTACCCTTGACCCACTTGCGAGCGGCGTTCTTTTGATACTTGTCAACGAGGCAACGAAAATCAGCCGGCTCCTAATGGACCTGCCCAAGGAGTATGAGGCGGAAATAAGGTTCGGCATCCAGACCGATACCGACGACATTACGGGCAGGGTGATCAACACCACACCTGTTCCCACCCTCACCCTTGAGGAACTAGCCCATTTCCTTTACCAAAAGTTTGCGGGAGAAATTGAGCAAATCCCACCCCGATTTTCCGCTCTGAAGTCTGCAGGTGAACCACTTTATAAACTTGCCCGAAAAGGAGCCGATGTTAACCCAAAGCCTCGGACTGTCAATGTGTATGAAATCAGGCTCTTGGAATGGCATCCGCCCATTGCCCGGATTTATGCCCGGGTTTCAGGAGGCACCTATATCCGCGCCCTGTGCCGTGATATCGGTCTTGCCCTCTCATCATCCGCCACCCTTAGCAGTTTGATTAGAAAAAGTATCGGCAACTTCAAAATCTCGCAGGCATATACCCTCCGCCAATTACAGGAGTCTAAAACCAAACTCGCTGAATACCTTGTGCCAATTGAGAGGGCGCTTGGGCATCTACCCAAGGTTTTTGTCTCAAAAGACCAGGCGCAGGCGCTCTTTCAAGGCAAAATTGGCATTGGGAACTTGCTCCCCCATGAAGGGTTGGTTCTTGCCCAGACCGAAGACAACCGTTTCCTTGCCCTCGTCAGAATAAAAAACGGCGCCCTTTTTCCGGAACGCATCATCTATGCCGATTAATCTAACAATCGGTGGCTTTGACGGCATCCATCTCGGACACCAGGAGATCATCAGGCGGGTTCAGGAAATCTGCCGTGATAATCGCGGCACACCCGGGCTTATCACCTTTCATCCCCATCCAGCCCAGCTCCTTTATCCCGACTTCCCTTATCTTCTGACCCCGCTTGAAGAGAAACTTCTCTTACTAACCGAACTGGGCATCGAGCAGGTCTATATCATCAGTGTTGACCAGAAGTTACTTGCTACTGAGCCAGAGGAGTTTATTGAAACCCATCTCCTTAAACTTAACCCTGCCGCGATTGTTGTGGGGGCTGACCACCGGTTCGGCAAAGGGGCGAAAGGCGATGTCAATCTTCTTAAGCGAATCCTTGAACCTAAAGGAATAAAGGTGGAGATTGTGCCTGAGGTTATCCATCTGGGCGCACCGGTGAAAAGCACGAGAATTCGCGAACACCTGATCTTAGGTCATATCCGGCTTGCGGCTGAACTGTTAGGTCGACCTTATTCCCTTACGGGGATAGTGGTTCCAGGAACTGGGACCGGCAGGCGCATCGGATTTCCCACAATCAACATCCAGCCGCCAAAGGAAAAACTTTTGCCTCTTGAGGGGGTGTACGCTGGAACCGCGGAAATTAAATCCCAACAGTTTCCCGGGGTTGTCAACATCGGTTTCCGCCCCACATTTGCTGGCGAACAGAAGACCGTAGAGATTCACCTCCTCAATTTCCCATCCCAGGTAGATTTGGGTGAAAAGATCACGATCCGCCTGATTGAACGCATCCGACCAGAACAGCGTTTCCCCAATCCTCTGGCGCTTGCTGAAGAGATCCGTAAGGACATCGCCGCCGCCAAAAAAATACTGAATATTATTTGACATTTGCCCTTTCTCGTTTACCATTTTCTTTATGATTCATCTCCTCTTTATTTTGTTTGCGATTTCCCCCCCGGACTCACTTATCCATCCGCTTAAAATTGATACCGTTGCCGAACTGGAACTCGCCATCTTCCCACCGAAAGATGCCCAGCCCCCATTTTCCTACATGATTGACTGGGGTGATGGTGAAACCCTGAACTGGACCGAGCCTTTCTACACCAACAACGAAATCTACCGTTACCACCGTTACCATGCCCTGGGCAAATTTGCCATCAGGGTAATGGCAAAGGACGGATCAGGCAATACATCCTTTTGGTCCAAACCCTGTTCAGTCCAGGTTGTTCCCTCCTTGGTCAAATGGTTCTTCCCTACCCTCGAACCGGTCGTCGCCTCACCTACGCTCGATTACAACGGCAACATCTACATCGGGGATGAAAGTGGCACCTTTTACTCCCTTTCCCCTGCCGGTGCCCTTCGCTGGACATTTTCTGCCCGCGGACCAATTTATGGTGCCTGTGCTGTTGTTAACGGACTTATCTATCTACCCTCCTTGGACTCGCACCTTTACTGCCTTGATACCTTGGGCAATCTCAAGTGGTCGGTCAACCTCGGTGACGAACTATGGACCTCACCCGCAGTCGCCCTTGACAAAAATATCTATCTTTTAACCGGGAGGGGAAAACTCATCAGCCTCACACCAAAAGGCAAAGTCCGCTTTACCATTCAACTTGGTGATGAAGGTTCATCGTCGCCAACAATCGGACCCAACGGCTTAATCTATGTGGCTGCCGACTCTATTTACTCCTTCAATTCCAAGGGCAAAAAAATCTGGGCTTTTGGAACACCGGACGGCTCCTACTTCTTTGCCGCACCGGTGATTGATGCCCAGGGGCAGATTTATGCTGGTAATTTTGACGGCTTTGTCTACTGCATTACAAAAGATGGCAGGTTGCGCTGGCGGACACCGGTCCCAGACCAGGATGAGATTCGCACCGAGGTCATATTTGGTCCTGATGGAACCCTATATTGCGGAACCGATGGCTACTATCTCTGCGCCAAGCCCCAAGCGGGCACATTCAAAAACATCTATGAAGCCCAGGATGCCATCTGCGCCACACCCGCAATAACCCAAGATGGAACGATTTATTTCCTCGCTGACGATGGCATCCTTTATGCGCTAAATCCCGCTGGTCAGATTGTTCTCACCCAGGAGATTGCTACTGGTGAGAAGGATATCTATTACGCATCCTCACCAGCAATTGCTTCGGACGGGACGGTATATGTGGGCTCTTGGGATGGCGGTGTCTATGCCCTTTTTGGTGATGCCCCACCGGCAAAAACCACCTGGCCGCAGTTTCGCTCAAATGTCCAGCACACCGGCAGGCTGACAATCCCAAAGGGGCGCTAATCGGTGTTTCACATAATTTTTTCGCCAACCCACCGCTTTGCCCAGCTAAAGGAAAAGCCGGATTGGCTGGCTCCTTTTATACTTGCCCTTATTTTGCCCCTTTTTATTGGCACCCTGAGTGTTATCATTTTACCCAGGCAGACACTTATCAATGCCACTGAAAACCGTATCAACCGGGTAAAGGGGTTCATTGAAAAGCAGGTGGAAACGGGCAAGATGCCTTCTGACCAGCGTGATGCCGCCATTGAGCGGATTGAAAAGACCGCGCAGGTGGAATTGGATTTATATGAGCGGGCATCAAAGATAAACCTCTTTTTCCGCTTCCTTGTCCGCAGCCTGCCCGCCACCATCTGGTCCGCATTGCAGCTCCTCATCTGGACAACAGTCCTCAACCTCCTTTTACCGCTTTTGGGCGCGGGTTCAAGTTTTGGCAGGCTCTGGGCAATCACCACCAACAGCGCCCTGGTCCGCATTCCGGCAGCGGTTTTCCGGGTCCTGTTGATATTAAGCACTAACAAAATTACCGCCACTACCAGCCTCCTATTGCTTGCACCCTCCGCACCACTTTACCTAAAAGGGGTTCTTGCCTGCATAGATATCTTTACCCTCTGGGAGTTGGGGCTTACCAGCCTCGGGCTGAAGGTAATCTTTAACCTTGATTTAAAGCGCACCTCAGCCCTTGTTTTCGGTCTCTGGTTTATTTATGTCCTTATTCTTGCAGGACTTAGCACCCTTTCCGGCGGACTTGCCTTTCCGGACTGATGCCGGTAATTCAATTTGCCATTGCGCTCTCCTTTCTCTTAATATCCACCACCTCTACTGATACCCTTTATCTCAGCCTTGATGAGGCATTACAACTGGCGCTCAAAGGAAGCCCGGGGGTGGTGGAGGGGACCGCCTCCAGGGTGGATGCCGCTGTAAGCCTGGGGAGGGGTATAAGTAATCTATTACCAACACCTTCCGCCACTCTAACCGGTGCAAAAAACGAACTGGCAACAGCCTGGAAAGGTGATATCACCATCACTCAGGTTGTTTTTGACCCTTTGGTTTATGCCGGTCTAATTAATGGCATTATTAACTTCTGTTACCACTCCCTTGATGCGCGGGAAAAAATCTCAAGGCTGGTTTATGATGTTACCACAGACTACTTCCAGTTGCTGAAAAGCCAACTTTTGTTTGCGGGTGCCCAAAAGGCGCTCGCTCAGGCAGAGGAAAGCCAAAGATTAACAGCCGAAAGGTTTCGCCTTGGTCAGGCGGCAAAAATTGACCTCCTCCGCAGTCAGGCTTTTTACTCCCAGGCACAACTGAACCTGTTAAGTGCGGAAAAGGCGCTTACCCTTGCCCAGTCAAACCTCTGCGCCCGTCTTGGCATCAGTTCCAGAAGACCCCTCAGGGCAAAACAGGAACTGGGGCAACCGGCAGAGCTCTCAGTTCACGACCCTGATAGCCTCCTTTTAATGATGGAAAAATTTAACCCCGGGGTCAGGATGCTGAAGGATTTGAAAATGGTTGCCGCCATCAACCTTCTTGCCTCCTTTGCTCGGATTCTGCCCGGGTTCAATCTCTATCGCTCCTATCAATATAGCGACACCACCTTTCCCCGCAGCTATCAGCACTGGCAGGAGAAATCCACTCGCGTTGACGGTATCAGTTTAACATTCCCCATTGCTGACATCAAAACCTTTATTTTGAACATCGGCGACGCCCTTGCCGGCTCCCGTCGTGCCCGTGCTGCACTTGCCCGTGCCCGGCTGCAGTTACGCGCGGCTGCGCAAGGGGCGATCCTTGGCTATGAAGAGGCACGGAGGCGTTACGAGCAGGCAGAACTGAACCTTGAACTCAACCGGGAGTTATATGAACTTGCCGCCACCCAGTACCGCCTGGGAGCACTTTCTTTATCAGAACTGTTAGAGGCTGAAATCGGTTTAACCCAGGCTGAGGCAACGTATCTTTCTGCCCTTTGCGACACCTATATCCAGTCCGCGGAGATTGCCTATCTTTTAGGCAAAACCGCATGGAAATAAAAAAGGAGGGAAATTGAACAGACCCTTAAAACTAACCCTGATAATCATCGGCATCCTCGTATTACTTTTTGTCTTTATTATCCTTAACCGCTCCCGGAGAGAGGCTGGGGTTCAGTGTGAGACAAAGGTGGTGGGGTATGGCTCAATACTTTCAAAGGTAAGCGCCACCGGCACCTTGCGTGCCCGTGCCCAAGTCAATCTGCAGGCCCAGGTAATGGGTGTGGTCAAAAGGGTGCGGGTAAAGGAAGGGGATTGGGTCCGGCGGGGTGATACGCTCTTGGAGATGGACCGTCAGGGTTACGAGGCGCAACTGGTGCTTGCCCGTGCCCAGTTCAATCAGACCCGGCTCAAGCATGCCAGGGTGGAAAGCCTTTATGCCCGGGGTCTTATCCCACCAGAGCAGTTTGAGGCTTCGAAAACCGCTTATGAGGTGGCTGAAGCCCAATTTCTCCAGGCACAAGACCAGTATGAGAAAACTGTCATCTGTGCGCCCATCGCCGGTGTGGTGACCAAGGTGAACATCAAAGAGGGTGAGACCGCCATCATCGGCACGATGAACTATTCCGGGACGGTACTTTTGGTCATTGCCGACCTTTCCGAGATGGAGGCGCTGGTTGAGGTTGATGAAACCGATGTGGTTGCGCTTGAGCCCAAGCAAAGGGCAACGATAACCGTTGACGCCCTCCCAGACACCACCTTCACCGGTGAGGTGATTAGGGTTGGCTATATGCCGGTGCAGAAGACGCTCACCACTGAACAGACCGCCACCAACTTTGAGGTGGAAATAGCGATAGAAGGCACCAACGCTTCCCTCCGTCCGGGGATGACGGTTCATGCCGAAATCGTCACCGCCCGCTTGGACTCAGTTTTGGTGGTGCCGATTCAGGCGGTGGGAAGAAGGGTTTTTAAAGGAAAGGAGACCGAGACGGTATTTGTGGTGAAAAAGGGCAGGGCGGTCTTAACACCAATTCGCACCGGCAAGTCATCAGACACCGAGATTGAAATCCTTGAGGGTCTTGGCCCGGGCGATGAGGTCATCATCGGACCCTACAAACTCCTTTCCCGTTTAACCGATGGCACCCAGGTTAATCCCAAAGAGGTAAAGGGCGATTGAGCCTTGCTGATTAAAACTGAACAAATTGTCAAGACATACTCTCTGGGCAAAACCGTTGTCCGCGCCCTTGATGGGGTTGACCTGGAAATTGAAAAGGGTGAGTATGTTGCCCTGATGGGTCCATCCGGCTCGGGCAAATCCACCTTGATGCACATCCTTGGCTGTCTTGATACCCCGGATTCAGGTCGGTATCTCTTTAACGGCGAGGACACCCGGGGGAAAGGTGACCGCGAACTTGCCCGGCTGCGCAACAAGGCGTTCGGATTTGTTTTCCAGAACTACAGCCTGCTCCCTCGGCTGAGCGCGCTTGCCAATGTCTCCCTCCCTTTAATTTATGCCGGCGTTAGCCGCAAGGAACGGATTAGGCGCGCCCAAGAACTTTTAGAGATGGTCGGGCTCGCTGAGCGGCTTCATCACCGTCCCAATGAACTTTCTGGTGGTGAGATGCAAAGGGTGGCAATCGCCCGTGCCCTTGCCAATCATCCCACCGTAATTCTTGCTGACGAACCTACCGGTAACCTTGACTCCAAAACCGGGGCAGAGATAATGCGTCTCTTTGACCGGCTGGCGGCTGAAGGCAACACTATTGTTATTGTTACCCACGACCAGACGGTTGCCCAACACGCCCGCCGAATTGTCAGACTCAGGGATGGCAGGGTAGTTCCGGAGTAAAAATGCCCTTTTACGAGCTTTTCAAACTTGCCTTAGGCACATTTCACACCAACCGTCTGCGCTCCTTTCTGACCGTTCTTGGTATCATCATCGGTGTAATGACCGTTATCGCCATCATCTCTTTAATTCAGGGAATGAACTATGAGGTTGAGCGCCAGATCGCCTCCCTTGGTTCCAATTCAATCATCCTTCAGAAGGTGTCTTGGGGTATGGGACGAATTGACTGGGAGGAGATATCAAAAAGACCCGACCTAACTATTGGAGACGCCTTGGCAATCGCCCGTCTGCCATTAGTGGAAAATGTGGCGCCGTTTCGCGGAAGGCAGATTAGCCGGCTCAACTATCGCGGCCGAAAGGTAACAGGGATTGAGATTGGGGGTGTTACCCCGTCCTATGCAGCAATTGCCAATTACAGGATTGAGACTGGCAGATTCATTAACTCCGATGACAGTCTGCGCAAAAGGCAGGTATGTGTGATTGGTGGCTATGTTGTGGACAACCTCTTTCCTGACGAGGACCCGCTGGGCAAGAAACTCATCATCGAAGGCAAAAGCTTTACCATCATCGGCACCCTGCAACGAAAAGGCAGTTTTTTGGGTCAGACAATGGACAATATCATTATTATCCCGCTCTCAGCATTTGAAAAGGGTTTTGCGCCCCAGAAGGGGTATGGCGAACTTGCCCACAGTATGAGCATTATGATAGCACCAAAAAAGGGGGTCGCGCTGGAGAAGGTTATTGACCAGGTTCGGGAACTTATGCGCCGGCGCCACGGTCTGGGCTATGACAAGCCTGACGACTTTGGCATCAATACCCAAGAAACGCTCAGGGAAATATACCGTAACATCACCCGGGTCGCCTTCATCGTGATGATTGCGGTTGCCGCCATCTCCCTACTTGTCGGCGGGATCGGGATTATGAACATTATGCTCGTTGCGGTAGCAGAAAGGACCCGCGAGATTGGCTTGAGAAAGGCGCTGGGTGCTACCACCCGTGACATTCTTTATCAATTCCTTTTGGAGTCAGTGTTACTTGCCCTTGCCGGCGGTGCAATTGGAATCGCACTTGGTCTGGGCATTGCCAAGGTTGTTGAAATTACGGCTCATCTCAGAGCAGCGGCACCGCTCTGGACTATTATCCTTGGCTTTGGATTTTCTGCTACTGTTGGCATTTTCTTTGGGATTTATCCAGCATCTCGGGCGGCAAGACTCAACCCCATAACCGCTTTGCGGTATGAATAGGAAAAGGGACGCCAATAACGGGAAGGCGCTGGCCATCCATTTATAAAACTGCTTGACATGAGCCTCTGGGGGGGTATAATAATTAAGTAATGTCGGACGAAGAGTATTTCGATTCGCTTCTCGCAGAGTGCATTAGGCGGAACGCCTCTGACCTTCATTTAACCGTTGGTCGTCCGCCAACCTTGCGTATCGACGGACTTCTCCATCCGATTGAAAAATGCCCGGTGCTCACCCCCGACAAAACCGAAAGCTTCAAGAATATCGCCACGAAGGACCTGCGCCATCTCCGTGCCCAGATTGACAATGGTGGTGGAGGCGACTTTGCGCTCAACTTCAAAAATATGGCTCGCTTCCGGGTGGCGGTGTATAAACAGAAAGGCTATTTTGGGCTGGCTTTGCGGTTGATTCCACGACGCATCCTCTCATTTGAAGAACTTTTTGTGCCTACCTATCTCATCCCCCGCATCAAGGCCCTGCTTGACCGACCTCACGGCTTAATCCTCGTCACCGGACCAACTGGTATGGGAAAAACCACCACCCAAGCGACATTTGTTGACTACATTCTTGAAAGCCCGCGCCATGTTCTGACCATTGAAGACCCGATTGAGTTCGTTCACGACCACAAGAAAGGTTTGGTTACCCAGCGCGAGGTTGGTGTTGATGTCTCCAGTTTCCGTGAAGCGATTATGAAGGGGTTGCGCTCCAACCCCAATGTGATTCTCGTTGCCGAAATCCGTGATTTGGCAACTGCCGAAGCAACTATTTGGGCAGCCGAGTCCGGACACCTTGTCATTGGCACCTTGCACACCACCAACGCGCCGGAAACGGTCACCCGCTTCATCGACATCTTCCCACCAGAAATCCGCGACCAGATAAGAATCCAGTTTTCCATATCCTTGCTGGCGGTGTTCTCCCAGCGGCTCCTCTTAAGGGCAGAGGGCAAGGGCAGAATCGGCTGCTTTGAAATAATGATGGCAACACCGGCGGTTCGTAACCTTATCCGCGAGCGTAAGATTGAACACCTGAACTCGGCGATTCAGACCGGGAGCGCTGAAGGTAGCATATCCTACGATGCCTATCTTGCCGAACTGTATCGCGCTGGCAAAGTAACTTACGAAACCGCCATTGCTTCAGCCTTTGACCCGAAAGGGTTTAGAGAACTGGTTGAATTCGGCGCCAAAGCCCGGCGGCACTGAAAAACGCTTCACCCACGGTTTTGGGTTACGGGTCAGGGCTCAATGCCCAGATAACCCTTTATTCTTAACCTGTTTTTATTACTAAATTACCGCCCGCCGCTCCCGAGTTATTACTATCACCTGATTGTTAGGTAAAGATTCCCAGTTGATACCGGGAAGGTCAACTATTGGCGGTGAAGAAACAACCCGAAGAAGTTCGCCCTTACCGAGCCAGAGCCTTGTTTCACTCTGCCTATTATCCCCAAACCGGCAGAATGTTACCATCGTGTCTGCCGAGATCAAACATAGCGAAATCTCCCACTCCTCGGATTCAGGGAAAATTGCCGATAACGACTCAGCAGGCTTATCTGGGTTAAACCGCTCCAATATATGCATAAATAAAATCTCCCCAGGGTCAGGACCATCAGGGCACCGCGATTCGGAGATTAACCTCTCGGGATGGGGTATCTGACCGATATGACAAAATGCCCAAGCACCTCCCGACCCCCACCTAAAAAAGGGCTGGACCAAACGGGGGGACAAAATCTGATTTTGATTATGCAGATAGAGCAACGCCATATCAGTCCTGACCTCAACAAGTTGTCCAAAAACCGCGTTATCGCTCCTTGACCGGGGTGACCTTACCGCCTCAAGGCGGTTGCCATAACAGTAAACCACCCCCCAACCACCTGCCGGTTCCCCACCCTCGTTTAATTTTATCCCAGGCAAAAGCCCTGCAGACAGAAACCACTCCATCGTAAATCTGCCTGCGGCAGCAAAAAATTTCGGCATTACCTCAAAGATAGTTGAATCCCCAAACGATTGGGCGCCAAATCAAGCCTCATCTCCTGGTCAAACCCAAACATCTGAGCAGAAACATAGGCGTCTGCCATTGAAAAAACCACCAGTGCCGCCGTCCACCAGAGCAATGTATTTCTTCGCTCCCGGTGCTGATAATAACCACTACTATCCTGAACCGCAAGCGCCTGTTTCATTTTGATATGCTCCTTGTAGGCAAAATAACCCAATCCCATTTCCGCTGGCGCGATAATTGCCGCCTTCCAGTAATTCCGGGTATAAACCTGCCCACCACCAGGTATGAGAAGGGATAGTAACACCGCCCTGCCCGGTGATTTCCTTACCTCAGTTTTTAACAATGTATCGCTCTGCAGTTGCGTCATTAGAAAAAGGGCAAAAATTAGGGTGCCCATTTACCGAACAAGTGCGACAATTTCCACCCGGCGGTTAAGAAACTGGGCATCAGCACCCCCTCGTGGAATCAGCGGTCTTGTATCCCCTGCACCCATCACCACCACCCTTTCCGCGGGAACGCCTAAAGAAACCAGACGCCTGGCAACCACTGCTGCTGCCGCTGCCGAATAATCCCAGTTTGACCGCCAGGGTGCGGGCGGAACCTTGCTATCGGTATGACCAATCACCTCAACCCTGCCACCCCGCAACTGGGCACCAATTCCCCTCAAAACCGTCTCACCCTGAGAGGAAAGCCTTAGCTCCGCAGGACTGGTAAACAACTCATCAAACCGGTAACTGGTGCAAAAAATGGTATCCTCCCCAGATGTTACCATCTTCAGGCTGTCGGTTAGCTCCTCAACCCTTTGGGTCCACATCTTAATCTCCTGCTCCAACCGCACCACCTTTGCCTGGATGGGCAGATAACTAAGGTTATAGAAAATTAAACTGAGCGCTGCCAGTGCCAGAAAAAGTATCCAGCCCAGACTGTTCAAAAACCCTTTCACTCTTGATAGGCCTCCAGTTGCCGGCTCAAACGCTCGAGCCGGCTGGCAAACTCCTCTCTCCGTCTCTCTTCCCTTTCAACCACCTCTGCCTTTGCCCGCGCTAAGAAATCCGGATTGGCAAGCCGCTGGTCAATCTCCCTTACCAAACCCTTCAACTCCTCCATCTCCCTCCTTACGCGCTCCAGCTCCCTTTTCACATCCACAATCCCCGCAAGCGGAATATAAGCCTCCCAGTCAGGAAAGACGATTGCTGATGATGCCCGTGGGCGTACTGATTCAAACCTGAGCCTTGACACCTTTGCCAGTTCTTTAATCAGCCCCTCCTCCTCCTTTAAAAAACGAATAAATTTTTCATCACTGGTGTTCACCACGCACTCAATCGCGCTCTTTGCCGGCACCCTCATCTCTGCCCGCACCTGCCTGATGCCAATGATTAAATCCCGCATCCGCTCCACATCCTTCACCCCGGCTTCAGTGTGGGGAAAGGCAACCGGCCAGCAAGAATCAAGGATTGAACCCTCACCAAATCTTAAACGGTGCCAGAGCTCCTCGGTAATGAAAGGCATTATCGGGTGCAAGAGTTGCAAACTGCCCTTCATCAATGCGGTTAAAACTGCAATTGCTGTTGGGTCTTTTGCTTTCATCCTGGGCTTGGCAAACTCCAGATACCAGTCACAAAGGTCGTGCCAGAAAAACTCATATAGCGCCTGTGCCGCCGAGGAAAAGTTATAATTGTCAAACCCTTTATTCACCCTCTCGAGTGTCTGATTGAAACAGCCGACAATCCAGTTGTCAATCGGGTTCAAGCTCTCGGCTTGCGGAAATTCCGAGCGCTCATTAGTGACAAACGGCGCCACCAGCCGGCAGGCGTTCCAGACCTTGTTGGCAAAGTTCCTGCCCAGTTCAAACCGCTCATCCCAGAGCCGGTAACTCTGGGACTGGCTCTCAAGATAGGCAATCGTGAACCGGCAGGCATCGGTCCCGTATTTTTCAATTATCTCCAAAGGGTCAACCCCGACCCCTTTTGAACGGCTCATCCGCGCGCCATGGCGGTCAAGGACAGTTGAATGGATATAGACATCAACAAATGGAATCCTGCCGGTAAAAAATATACTTGAGAATATCATCCTTGCCTCCCAGCGGAAGATGATGTCCGGGTCGGTGGTAAGGAAATCGGTCGGGAAAAATGTCCGGTAGTCAACTGTTTCCTCGGGCCAGCCCATCGTCGCAAACGGCCAGAGCGCTGATGAAAACCAGGTGTCAAGGACATCCTCATCCTGGCGGAGTTTTTCCCCACCGCAGCGCGGGCATCGCTGCGGCTCCTCCCGCGCAACTATCCGCTCCCCGCACGGGCAGTACCAGACCGGAATCCGGTGCCCCCACCACAACTGGCGGGAAATGCACCAGTCCCTCACCTGACCCATCCAGTCTAAATAAACCTTTTTCCAGCGCTCCGGATAAAACCTCACCTTGCCCTGCTCAACCACCCTAATTGCCGGCTCTGCCAATGGCTTCATCCGCACAAACCACTGCTCGCTTGCCAGAGGTTCAATCACCGTGCCGCACCGGTCGCAGGTCCCAACCGCATGGATGTAATCCTCAATCTTCTCCAAGCGCCCCTGCGCCCTTAAATCCTCAATCACCGCCTGCCGGCACTCCTCCCTTGTCATCCCCTGATATCTCCTTGGCACCAGGTTGGTCATTCTGCCATCATCACCAATCACCTTGACCCGCTCAAGTTTGTGCCGCTCACCAATCTCAAAGTCCACCGGGTCGTGTGCCGGCGTCACCTTCACCGCGCCGGTGCCAAAGCCCATCTCCACCGCCTCATCGGCAATCACCGGAATCTTCCTCTCGGTTAAGGGCAGAGAGAGCATCTTGCCCACAAGGTGCTGATAACGCTCATCATTGGGATTGACCGCAACCGCGGTATCGCCCAACATCGTCTCCGGTCTTGTCGTTGCCACCACCACAAACTTCCCCTCATCATCCATTAGCGGATAACGGATATACCAGAGATAGGACCTTTCCTCCTTGTCCTTCACCTCCAGATCTGAGAGTGCGGTCAGGCAGCGCGGGCACCAGTTGACAATCCGCAACCCGCGGTAAATCAGCCCCTTCTCATAATAGCGGACAAAAGCCTCACGCACCGCCCGCGCACACACCTCATCAAGGGTAAACCGAAACCGGGTCCAGTCCAAGAGGCAGCCCAGCCGGCGCAACTGCTTGACAATCTCATTACCGTACTTCTCCTTCCACTCCCAGGCGCGCTTGAGAAACTCCTCCCTGCCAAGGTCAAATCTGGTCTTGCCCTCCTTTGCCAGCATCTGCTCAACCTTCACCTGCGTACCGATCCCGGCATGGTCGGTTCCCGGCAGCCAGAGCGTCTCATAACCCTGCATCTTCTTCCTGCGGATGAGAATATCGGGCAGGGTGTTGTCAAGAGCATGACCCATATGCAGGGAACCGGTAACATTGGGTGGCGGAATCACAATGGAAAACTTTGGCTTTGGTGAATCGGGCTTGGCGGTGCAATAGCCATTCTCCTCCCAGAACCGATACCATTTCTCCTCTACCGGCTTTGGGTCGTATCTTGAAGGAAAATCGTTCAATTTATTCTCACACATTATTGGTATTATAAGGAAGGTGCAGGCGTGGTCAAGGATAAGAGGATTTTTACGAACGCTCCCCCTTATTTAGAGCCCGATTTTTCAAAAAATTAACACCCAATCTTTGTCTGATTTAGTTAAAATTTTATCTTCCAATGCCTTGGCAAATTTTACCAAGAAAAGGATGGCAGGTCCTCCCCACCACCCCGGTTATAATCAGGTTGAGGTTAAGGAATTTCCATTCACCCTCGGCCGCTACCAGACATCATCAAGAAGGGTTGTTGTAAGGTTGGCTTTGCGAAACCTCGGGCTGGAAAGAAGTCGGCGGTGAAACTCAACCGTTGTTGAAATACCCTGGATTGTTGTCTCATAGAGCGCCCTTTCCATCCTTCTTATCGCCTCATCCCGATCTCTACCCCAGGAGATGATTTTGGCAATCAATGGGTCATAAAATGGCGGCACCTTATAACCGTGATAGACATAACCGTCAACCCTGATTCCCGGACCATTGGGCAGAAAAAGGTCGGCAATCAATCCCGGTGATGGCTGAAAGTCATTGTCCGGGTCCTCAGCATAAATCCGGCATTCAATAGCGTGCCCGATTGGCCAGTCCGGGCTTTCCTTGACCTCAAGCCTTTCACCGCTGGCAATCTTCAGTTGCTCAC
>JBDRUF010000014.1 GCA_039801245.1 candidate division WOR-3 bacterium | reverse complement strand
GATGTCACGATAATCTCCGAAGAGTCGCTCACCGCCTTGGCGCAGGCAAGTTTGCCCGACTTCTCCACCGGCTTGGCAGCAATCACACCCTTGCCACCCCGGCGCTGAATCGGAAACAGTTCAAAATCGGTCCTTTTGCCAAACCCGTTGTCAAAAACGGTCAAAAGCGAAGTTCCGGGACTGCACACAACCGCACCAATCACCTCATCACCCTTTTTTAGCCTGATACCGCGCACACCCCTTGCGCTCCTGCCCATCTCCCTGACATCGCTCTCCTTAAACTTTATCCCCATCCCGTTGCGCGTCACCAAAAGAATCTCATCCTCACCCGAGGTCAAAAGCGTGGCAATCAGGGCATCGTTCTTATCAACCGTCATCGCAATGATTCCCTTGCGCCTGGGATTGGAGAACGCCTCTAAACTTGTCCTTTTCACCATCCCCTGCCTCGTCACAAAAAAGACAAACCGGTCCTTGGCAAACTCCCTCACCGCCACATAGGAGGAGGTGACCTCATCCTTCTCCATTTCAACAAGGTTGGCAATTGACCGCCCCTTTGAGGCATAAGAGCCCTCAGGAATCTCATAGACCTTCTGCCAGTAGCACCTGCCCCGGTCGGTGAAAAACATCATATAATCATGGGTTGAGGCGATAAAAAGCCCCTCAACAAAATCCTCATCAGCAACCGGCACCCCGGTTCTGCCCTGCCCACCCCGGTTCTGACGCCGGTAAACACTCACCGCCATCCGCTTGATATAGCCGCGGTGGGTTATCGTAACCGCCATATCCTCCTCTTTAATCAAATCCTCAATCGAGACATCCTTCGGTTCCTCAAGAAGAATCTCGGTCCGCCGCTCATCAGCAAACCTCTTTTTCACCTCCAAAAGTTCATTCCTGATTTCACCCATCATCAACCTCTTTGACTCCAGCAGGCTCTTCAACCGGGCAATCTCCTTTATCAGCCCTTTGTACTCCTCATCAATCTTCTCCCTTTCCAGACCGGTCAGCCTTGCCAGCCTCATCTCCAAGATTGCCTCTGCCTGGCGCTGCGAAAGTTTGAACCGCTGCATCAGACCCTGCCTGGCGCTCTCGGTATCCTTGGACTTCTTGATCAACTCAATCACCGCATCAATGTTGCTCAGGGCAACCTTCAAACCCTCAAGGATGTGCGCCCGCTCCTCCGCCTTTGCCAGTTCAAACCTTGTCCTTTTGGTAACCGTCTCCAGGCGGAACTCAAGAAACCTCTCCAGGAGCCCCTTCAGACCCAAAACCTTCGGCTCATTATTAACTAAAACCAGAAGGATGGCACCAAAACTGCTCTCTAAGGGTGTCCACTTATAAAGCTGGTTCAGAATCACCTCTTTGGCGGTCTCCTTTTTCAACTCCAAAACAATCCTCATCCCCTCCCGGTCCGACTCATCGCGCAAATCTGCCACCCCCTGAATCTTTTTCTCCCGCACCAGTTCCGCAATCCGCTCAACCAGGCTCGCCTTGTTCACCTGATACGGAATCTCGGTGATGACCAGCCGGTCCCTCCCCGCCTTCACCTCCTCAAAAACAACCCTGCCCCTGACAGTAAAACTCCCCCTGCCGGTCTCATAGGCCTGCCTGATGCCCTCAACCCCGACAACACTGCCACCGGTGGGAAAGTCGGGTCCCTTGACATATCTCATAAGTTCCGCTGTGGTTATCTCCGGATTGTCAATCAACGCCACCAGCCCGTCAATCAGTTCACCCAGATTGTGCGGTGGAATGCTCGTTGCCATTCCCACCGCAATCCCGGTTGCCCCGTTTGCTAAAAGGTTGGGAAATGCCGCGGGCAGAACCACCGGCTCCTTCAGCCTGCCATCAAAATTGGGCTGGAAATCAACCGTATCCTTGTCAATATCCCGCAAAAGTTCAATCGCCAGCGGTGCCAGCCTTGCCTCGGTATAACGATATGCCGCGGGTGCATCACCATCAACCGAACCGAAGTTCCCCTGCCCCTGAACCAAAGGATAGCGCATTGAAAAATCCTGCGCCATCCTCACCAGCGCATCATAGACCGCAGTATCACCATGCGGGTGATACTTACCCAAAACATCACCAACAACCGCGGCACACTTACGGAAAGGACGGTTGGGCATAAGCCCCATCTCATTCATTGTCCAGAGAATCCGGCGCTGAACCGGCTTCAGCCCATCCCGGACATCAGGCAATGCCCGCGCAACAATCACCGACATCGCATAGTCCAGAAAGGACCTGCGCACCTCATCTTCAATATAAACTGGAACTACTGAATCATCACGCACTTACTAAAATATACCCTTTGCCAAACAAAAGTCAAACCTTTTTATAGCTCTTTGTTTGGGGTTCTTGTTTCTTAACTCTAAACGATGACCAAAACCAAGAGGGGGATTGCCACCGGACCAAAATTGAAATTTTGCTAAATTAATTAACTGCGGAACTTAACTCAATTTCACCCCTATGAATTTGGTTTATGTTTATATAAACTTAGCCATTAACCCATAACGGATAACTCTCACATTTAAAACTATTGACAATAACCGAACGCGGTCGATTTAGACCCGCCTACCAAAAAAGTCTGAACCCAGAAATTTTTAACTTGACATCGCCCGTTAAATCTGTAATATATTTCATCAGACAAAAGGAGGCTTTATGCGCCTGAAGGTTTGCTTAGTGGTCTTGGTATTCGTTGTTGGTTTAGGTCTGAGCCAGAACCTCTTAGTTAACGGTGACTTTGAGCAGGAGTTAACAGTTGGCTGGACCTACAGTGACAGCGGCTCAGGCACCCATCAGGCTCGGCGCGACACCATTTATCATCCTGACCCGGACTATGAAGCCTGGGTCTATCAGTATGACAATCCGGGCTGGACCCGGTTGAGTCAGATGGTAGAAGTACTCAATCCTAGCCTCACCCTTTCGTTCTGGGCAAAGTTCAGCGAAAGCGGTGGCTCCTCAACCTGCTGGCCTGCTGCCTGTTTCCAGGTCTGCTACTATGATGCCAATAATAACCTTCTTGGTGAAACCCGTTATTACTACGCAACCTATGCCAACTGGAACCCATCACCAACCCTCAGCCTTTACCGTATCACCAATCCTGACTGGACATCTTATGAACTTGATATTCAGGAGGAAATCAACAACAACCTGCCTGGTGTCAACCCTGATTCGGTTGCCAAGGTGGAGGTAGCGCTCTGGAGTTTGACCACCAGCGGCTGAGGCACGCCTGTGGCGGAGGTCTCCGCCGATGACATCTCCCTTGTCAATAACATCAACGGTCCCTATCTGGTGCTTGGACCAACAAATGTTCTTGACCCGCCCCCAGGTGGCAACGGCAACGGCAAGTTCGACCCCGGTGAAACCGGTGGCTTGGTTGTATCCCTGCGCAATGTTGGCAATCAGGATGCCAGTGATGTCACCGCATTGCTCCGGTCCGGTGACACCCGGTTCGTAATCACCGATTCAACTGCCAATTACGGCTCAATCCCTGTCTGTTCTACTCGCACAAATGAGTCTCATCCGTTTATGGCTGCTGTTGACCAGTCTGTTCCCAAGGAAACAAGAATACCCTTGACCCTGTTCATCACCGGCACCGATTACTGTGATACCATTGATTTCACCATTCTCATTGGTGAACTGACCCAGACCGACCCGATTCCTGACAACGCTGAACCACCCCGTTACTGGGCCTATGATGATGTTGACACCCTTTATTCCGAACACCCGAACTTCTCCTGGGTGGAGATAAATACCGTTGGCACCCGGCTCTCACTCTACGATGACCAGACGGTTCAGATTGACCTTCCCTTCACCTGGCAGTTTTATGGTAGCAGTTTTAACCAGATTTCCATCTGTGGGAATGGCTGGGTTGCACCGGGTTACACCACTCAAACCAATATGGGAAATACTGTCCTGCCTGACACCTCAATGCCACCCCTCGTAGCCTTGAACTGGGATGACCTCTATCCGCCCGCTGGCAACAGTGTCTGGTACTACCATGACGCCGCCAATCACCGCTTCATCGTTGAATGGGACTCGGTTCATTACTACAGCCCGCGCGACAAATGGGAAAGTTTTGAAATCATTATCTACGACCAAACAGTACCAACACCAACCGGTGATAATCTTATCATCGTCCAGTATCTGACAGCCAACCACTACACCTCCAGCACCATTGGCATCCAGGACCCGACAAGGACAATTGGGATTCTCTGTCTCTATAACAATAACTACCATCGTGCGTTTGCGCCTCTCGCTCCTCGTCGTGCCATCAAATACACCACTACACCTCCAACCGCAATTGGTGAGGAAAAACCCTTTTTCCCTTCCCATGCGTCACTGCGCGCATTTCCCAATCCGACAACCGGTGCTGTTCGGTTTAGCGCCAGCATCCCGAGCGATGCCCAAATTACTATCTATGACGCCTCGGGTAGATTAATCCGCACTCTTGAGGGCAAGGGCTCTTGGCTCTGGGATGGCAGGGACCTGAACGGCAATCAGGTCGCACCTGGAGTTTACTTCTGCCGGCTGGGTTCAACAACCACCGAGAGCAAACTTGTCTTACTGAAGTAAAAAATCAAACTAAAGGGGCGGAACTTGTTGGTCGCCGCCCCTTTTTATTTTGTGGAAAATTCGCAGCCGCAGTAATGCTGGCGGTAAAGACCTAACTCCCGGGAAAGTTCCACGCTCTGCCTGAACCCATCATTTTTCTTCCAGTCCGCCTCAAGGAAATCTATTCCTAAGGGCGCGCAGACCTCTCTGCCGATGCGGTTGATTACCTCTGCCTTTTTGTTAGGTCCTATTGTCAGGGTTGATGCCAGCACCCCAAAACCGAGCTCCTTTGCCTTTAAGGCACTTTTGTTCAGCCGTAAGCGAAAGCAGACATCGCATCTCCTGCCACCTTCGGGTTCGTTTTCCAGCCCCTTAACCTCACTGAGAAAAAGCCCGTGCTCATATTCTGGAATCAAAATGTTAATTTTCCAATTCTGGGATAACTTTTGAACCGCCTCCAAACGGCGTTGGTGCTCCTCCTCAGGAAAGATATTCGGATTGTAGAAAAACCCGGTGATTTCATAATCCCCTTTCAGCCGGTTGATAACAGCGGTTGCACAAGGTCCGCAACAGATGTGTAGCAGCAAAGGAACTCTTTTCAACTATTATATTAAAAATGAGTTAATATACCCTGTTAATCCTTGTCTTTATTCTCAGAAGCCCCGAAAAGCGCCTGTTTTCTATGGAGCAAATCCCACTGCTCATCAACAAACCGCTGCAACTCGCTGATAACCTTTGCCCCCTCCTCAATTCCGAAGAGATGGCGGAACCTGCCCTGCGGCTTTAAAAACTCCTCAATCGGCAGTTTCTTCTGCGGCTCGTAGTTGATTTTGTATCTGCCATTCTCAAACTCATACAACGGCCAGTAACAGGTGTCCGCAGCCAGTTTTGACAGTTTTAAGGTTTCAGAGGGCTGATGGCGCCAGCCCAATGGACAGGGAACAAGGACATTGAGAAAACTTGGACCAGGCGCATCCAGTGCCTTCTGCACCTTACTCGCCAAATCCCGCCAGAAGAAAACGGTTGTCTGTCCAGCATAGGCAACATCATGCGCGATGACAATCTCCATAATGTTTTTGCGATGCTGCACCTTGCCCAAAAGCACCCTGCCTGCGGGTGAAGTGGTGGTATCTGCACCTAAGGGTGTCGCAGATGAACGCTGAATCCCGGTGTTCATATATGCCTCATTGTTGGTGCAGACATAGAGAAATCGGTGCCGGCGCTCGAGTGCACCGGAAAGCGCCTGCAACCCGATGTCATAGGTGCCACCATCACCGGCAAATGCGATAATTCTGATATCATCCTCAATCCTGCCCATCTTTCTGTAAAACCGGTAAGCCGCCTCAACACCTGCTGCGGTTGATGCTGCGGTCTCAAAGGCGGTGTGAATCATTGGCACCTGCCAGGCGCTGTGCGGATATATTGATGAGAAAATCTCCAGGCAACCGGTTGCCATCGCTGTGACCACCGGTCTGGGCTGGGCAGCAAGCAGAATCTGCCTAACTGCTAAAGCCTCACCGCAACCAGCACAGGCACGATGCCCTGATGAAAAAAGCTCCTTATTCTTTGCCAAATCCTGCAGTTTTAACATAATCACCTCACCCCTATATATGTTACCAGTTCATCCTTTTTACCGGAAAGCACCTGCTCAAAGACAAAAGTCGCATCCTCAGGTGCAAACTCCCTGCCACCAAGACCATAAACATAGGAAAAGAGTTTCGGACGCTCGGGCAAATCATACAGAACCGAACTCACCTCGGTAAACAGAGGTCCACCATAGGAGTTGACCGCATCAACCCGGTCAAGAACCCCAACCGCCTTAAATTTAGCCAGGCTCTTTTTCAAGAGGGGATGAACTAATGGACGAAAAACCCTTAGTTTCACCATTCCCACCCTCTTGCCCTTTGCCCGTAAATGGTCAACAGCAACCCGGCAGGTTCCACACGCCGAACCCATTACTAAAACCACCGCCTCCGCATCATCACACCGATACTCCTCAAGAACCGGGTATCCCCTGCCAAACCTCTTTTTAAACTCCTCCTGAACCTCCTCAATGATTGGAAGCGCCCGGTTCATCCCCTCAATCTCGCTGCGCTTGAACTCAAAATAGTAATCCTGCAGAGTTGCCGGTCCAACAAGAATCGGATTACGCCAGTCCAGGAGATTGTAGTTTGGTTTTGGCTTTCCGAGGAATTCGCGCACATCCCTATCATCAAATATCTCAATCCGCTCCTGGCAATGGGAGAGGATAAAACCATCAATCGCAACCAGCGCGGGCAGATAAGCCCTTTCTGCAATCTTCACCGCCTGTATCAGGGTGTCATACCCCTCCTGCACCGTCTCGCAGAAGAACTGCATCCAGCCCGAATCCCGAGAGGCAACCGAATCAGAATGGTCACCGTGAATATTCAATGGCGAGGAAAGCGAACGGGAGGCAACCGCCATCACAATCGGCAGCCGCAATCCCGCAGCGATGAAAAGCATCTCGTGCATCAAAGCCAGACCCTGGGATGCGGTTGCGGTCATCACCCGGCAACCGCAGGCTGCTGCTCCAATGCAGGCGGTCATCGCCGAATGCTCACTCTCAACCGCCACAAACTCGGTATCAACCTCGCCATCACTCACATAATTGGAAAAAATCTGGACAATCTCGGTTGAAGGCGTAATCGGATATGCTGCGACCACATCAGGATTTATCTGCTTCATCGCATAGGCAAGCGCCTCATTACCGGTCTTGGCAACAATCATTTCCGCTCCTTTTCCATATCAATCACCTTTGCCGGACAGATACCTGCGCAGATGCCACAACCCTTGCAATAGTCATAATCAATCCCGACCATCTTGCCATCCTTAACCATAATGGCGCTATCAGGGCAGTAAATCCAGCACATAAGACACTGACGGCACTTCTCCCTGTTCCATACCGGTCGCATACTGCGCCAGGCACCGGTCTTGTTCTCCTTCACCGCACCCATATCGGTTATAATCGCGCCGCAGGGCAACTCCTGCCAGCCCTTTAATCTCTTTCCCATCTTCACTCCCTTCAATTCAAACCCTTAACCTCTTCATAAGCCCGGCGAATACTCTTTAAGTTATCCTCAACCAGTTTTTCCCTGCCGCGGAACTTCACGCTCAGCTTTGACCTTATCGCTGCAATCATCGGCTCCAGCTTCAAGACCCCGGTCACCCGAACCAAAGCACCCAGCATCGGCGTATTGGGCACATCCTTTCCAACTGTCTCCATTGCTATTGCCGAGGCATCAACCGTATAAACCTTGACCGTTGCTGGCAGATTCAGCCTCTTGCGCAAATCCTCGGGGTTCTCAGCGGTATTCACCAAAAGAATTCCGTCCGGTTTCAAACCCTCTGTTACCTTTGCCGGCTCAATCAAAGAAGGGTCAAGGACAACAACAATATCAGGGTTCTTGATTCCCGAATGGCTCCAGATGGGCTCATCAGCAAGCCGGTTAAAAGCGGTAACCGGCGCTCCCATCCTTTCCGGACCGTACTCAGGAAATGCCTGAATGAACTTACCGGTCTCAAGCGCCGCCTCGCCAAACAAAAGCGCTGCGGTCTTTGCACCCTGACCGCCGCGACCATGCCAGCGAACCTCAAGAACTTCTGCCATTAGACCTCCGTATTTTCATTTTTATTAAATCGGTCTAAAATCATACCACAAAAAACCCTTCTGTCAAAAGTTTGTAAAAATCAAAACTGCTGCCAATCCCGATTTTCCCATCGGTTGTGTCTCCTGCCACCACCATCCTTTCTGTGATTAACCTCTCCCGCGTCCATAAAACCGCACCTCTTACAATTTCAAATATTACCCTTCAAACCGCCTGATAGCCCCATCCAAAAATCGCCTTAACCCCACTCCTCCCGCCCCCTCTAATAACCCTTTGTAAAATCACCTCCCATACCCCTCAAGAGACAGCCAAAAGGAGAACATCCTAAACAGTTACCAAAACCACATAGGGGATTATCCCCCGGGTAAAAGTGTAATTTGGCTAAGATACGAAGATCCAGAACTTAACTGAATTTGACCCTTCTGAGTTCTGTTTATTTTTATATAAACTTAGCCTTTTGTATATTGATAAACCGGGTGGTTGTTAAAAGCGGTTAAGGGGAGGTGAAGGCGGCAATCAAAGCCTGCGCAACTGTAGAAATCTCATCCTTGCGGATGGTGCGAAAGTCCAGAAGATACTCATCTTTTTCCACCCTGCCGAATACCGGCGGACGGAAAAGCCTCATTTTCTTTGCCAGTTCATCAACGCTCAAACCTCTGGGCTTAATAGCAACCGCCATTGAATCAAGGCTCTCGGTTGCCAATGAACCACCTCCCACCTCAGCCTTAACCGGTTTGATGCTAAAATCAGCCTTATCTATCAGTTTGTCTTTGACCTGGTTAATCAACTCACCCGCCTCAGCCTCAATCTCATTCAAGGGCTTTAAAAGAATCTGAAAAAGGCTATGCTCCTTGATCACCTTTTCCTCATCAAGGAAAAGTTGCAAGGTGCGCTCCAAAACCGCATAGGTCAGCTTATCGCAACGCAGGGCTCGGGTTAACGGGTTTTTCTTCATCCGGCCAATCAAATCCTTTCTCCCGACAATTATCCCCGCCTGTCCGGCACCGATGAGTTTATCACCGGAAAAGCAGACAACATCGGCACCGGTTGCAATTGACTCTGCCACCACCGGCTCCTTGGGCAGACCATACTTGGACAAATCAAAGAGCGCTCCCGAACCCAAATCGTCAATCACCGGTATTGAATGCCTTCTTCCCAGTTGCACCAGTTCCGCCAGCCCGACCTCCTTGGTAAAACCAACAATCCGGTAATTGGAGGTATGGACGCGCAGAATCGCTGCGGTCTCAGGGGTAATCGCATTCTCATAGTCGCGCAGATGGGTGCGATTGGTTGTGCCCACCTCCACCATCTTGCAGCCGCTCTGGAGCATCACCTCAGGAATCCTGAAGGAACCGCCAATCTCAATCAACTGCCCGCGCGAAACAATCACCTCCTTACCTTTGGCAATCGTTGCGAGAATCAAGAGTGTTGCCGCACAGTTGTTATTAACCACCATCCCTGCCTCAGCACCGGTCAGTTCGCAAAGGAGCGGCTCAATGTGCTGATAACGGTTGCCCCGCCTCCCATCCAAAAGGTTGATTTCCAAAGAGGAGAAATGTTCGCTCACATCAACAAGCCCCTCCTGCGCCACCCGTGCCAGCGGTGCCCTGCCCAGACCGGTATGCAAAACAACGCCTAACCCATTAATCGCCCTTGTCAGACTTGGCTGCCGCGCTGTCAAAAGCCTTGCCTTCAACTCATCGATATTGAACTCCTCATCCTGACCAAGGAGAATCCTTTCCCGCACCTCCTCAAGATACTGCCGGATAACCCGCCGCACCATCCGCGGATGCAGCTCGACAACAACCGATTTCAGTCTTCTATCATTGGCAACCTTTTCCACCTGCGGCAACTGCCGCAACCTTTTCTCTTTTTCTGCGCTCAATTCCATTGCTTATCGCACCAGTTTCTGTCGGATAAATGTTGCGCGGCGCTCATCCCGCTCTGCCGGCTCAAGTTTTTCACCCAAAATTGCCTCCAGGTTTGCCGGTCTGATTAAAACCAAGAGGGAGGTAACCTCGCTCAGTTTCAACTCATTGATAATTCCCAAACTCACCCCCAGGCGCACCGTTGCCAAGAGGTTTGTTGCCTCCGCCGAAGAGATGATTCTCGCCCCGCGCAGAATCCCCAATGACCGAAAGACCTTATCCTCAACCTCAACCCTCAGATTGTGCATCAGATATTCCCGCGCCTTGTGCTCATAGTCAATTATCTGCCGGCAGATATTGGTTATCACCTCAATTATCTCCGCCTCAGACTGACCCAGGGTCTTCTGATTGGAAATCTGAAACAGATTGCCTCTGGTTTCACTACCCTCCCCGTAAATTCCCCTTACCAAAAGCCCAACCGAATACGCCCCGCGCAGCACCTTCTCAATCTCCCTTGTCAACACCAGACCCGGCAGGTGCAGAA
The DNA here is from genome assembly GCA_039801245.1 of candidate division WOR-3 bacterium. Taxonomy (NCBI): domain Bacteria; kingdom Pseudomonadati; phylum Caldifarciminota; species Caldifarciminota bacterium. The sequence goes on along the minus strand of JBDRUF010000014.1, from coordinate 24,308 downwards.
AGACCGAAGCCCTCATCCCGGTGCCGACATTTGTCGGACAGGAGGTGAGAAACCCGAACTGAGGAGAAAAGGCATAGTCAACCTGAGACCCGAGTTTTTCATCCATCTCCCCTGCCAGCGCAAAGGCGAGAGAAAAATCAAGCCCAGATGCCAGCCCCTGGAAACGGAGATGGTCCTCCTCATTTACCATCAAACTGAGGGTTTCATCATCTGACACATAAAGCCCCTTTTTGCCCTTGCTTGAGATAAAATCGGGTGAGGCAAGATGACGTTCAACAAAGTAATGTCCGTCTGGTTCATCCAACATCACCTCCTCATAAAACCGCCCTCGGTTCAAAAACCCGGTTTCTTTCAGTGCCCAGCGCACCGTATCTAAAACCAGTTCCTGGTCCTCGGGCTTCATCCTTATCGGAAAAGGGACATCAGCAAGGTTACGGGCAAAGCGGACCCTGGTGGAGATGACAACATCAGACTCAGGGCCCGTGGCGCTCAGCCAGGAACCAACCCTTTCAGTTCTTGGGTTCATCTCCCGCCTCCCTCAAAAGGTCGCGCAGGGCTGCTGCCCGCTCATAATCCTCCTCCTTTATCGCCACCTCCAGCTCCTTACGCAACCTTTGAATCTTGAGCCGCTCCTGCGCCCTTTTTACCCCCTCCTGGGGGCTCTTGCCCACATGCTGCACTGAGCCGTGCAACCGCCGGATTAAAGGCTCTATCTCTTTACCAAATGTTAGGTAACAGGAGGCACAGCCAAGCCTGCCCACCCGCTTGAATTCGGCAAAACTCATCCCGCACTTAGGGCAGACAACCTTTTTGTCTTTGTCTTCAATCCGCGCCTTCAGTTCTGCCAACAGTTCTGCCGCACCCTTCTGCAAATCCTCAACCCCGCTAAATCCCCTTTCCTTAGCACACTGTGCGCAGATACCAATCTCGGTTGCCTTACCCTCCTTATCCAGATGGCGGACGGTCAAAATAGCCTCGTTCTTACCACAGATGTCGCAAAGCCTCTTCATTGCCAAAGTTTTCCATCCTTTAACAACAGCCGCCTCCCTGCCTTGCCTGCCACAAAATCGTTGTGGGTTACCACCAAAATCGTCTTCCCCTTCTCATTACTTAACCGCACCAAGAGTGCCATCAGCAACTCGGTCGACCGTGAATCCAGATTACCGGTCGGCTCATCAGCAAAGATAACTGCCGGCGAATTTGCCAGCGCCCTTGCCACCGCCACCAGCGCCCTTTCCCCACCGGAAAGCTCTGCCGGCTTGTGTCTCATTCGCGAAGTAAAGCCGACCTCAACCAAAACCTCTTCGGCACGAGCAAAAGCCTTTTTCCTATCCATACCGGTAATCAAAAGTGGCACCGCCACATTTTCCACAACCGTGAACTCGCTCAAAAGGTGGTGAAACTGAAACACAAACCCCACCTTCTGATTGCGCAGCTCCGGTAACCGCTGTTCAGGATAACTGAAGATGTCGCAGGAATCAAGGATAACCCTGCCTCTTTCTGGTCGGTCAAGACCGCCCAAGATATGCAGAAGGGTTGACTTGCCTGAACCTGACGGTCCCACAATCGCCACCAGCTCCCCTTTATTTACCGTGAGACTCACACCTTTTAAAACCTCCAGTTTTTCCGGACCGGTCTGAAAACTGCGCCAGATATCCTCTGCTCTCAAGACCTCATCATTCATAACGAATCGCCTCCACCGGCTGCAGTTTTGCCGCCCGCCATGCCGGATAAAATGTTGCCAGAAAGGTGATGACCAATGCGGCAAGGCAGACAAGGACAAAATCCTGCCACTGCATCTCCACCGGCAGATTCTTGATAAAATAAACATCACCGGGCAGGCTGACAAACCGGTAACGGTTTAAAAGATAGGAAACAATAAACCCAAAAAGGGCACCAAGACCGGTCCCAATCACCCCGATTAAAAGCCCCACCAGCATAAAAATCCTGGTAATACTCTTTGACCTTGCACCAATCGTTTTCAGAATCCCTATCTCCCTGGTCTTGCGTATCACCATCATTGTCAGCATCCCGACGATATTAAAAGCCGCCACCAAGACAATCAGAACCAAAACGATAAAAGTAACCACCTTTTCCAAACGCAGAGCGGTAAAAAGGTTTCTGTTCTGGGCAATCCAGTCCGTTGCCCGGAATGGCATACCAAGTTCAATAGCAATACGCCTTGCAATCCTCGTGGCATTCAAGGGGTCTGAACATTTTATCTCAAACCCGTTAATCTTCCCGGGCATACCTAAAAATTGCTGCAGGTCAGCAAGGCTCACAAACACAAAACTGGCGTTATACTCATACATCCCGGCATCAAAGATACCCTGAACCCTGAAGGTCTTTGTCCGCGGCAGATAACCAACCGGTGTGGCGGTGCCAGCAAACGGTGAAAAAAGCACAATCTCATCACCGACAAACAGCCCTAAATTCCTCGCCAGTTCACAACCAATCACCAGACCTGAGGAGTCAAATGCAAAAGACCCTTCTACCATACTTTTGGCAATGTCGGTTATCTCGCCTTCGGCATCAGGTTCAATCCCTTTGACAACGCCACCTTCCACAAGTGAACCCGCCCGCATGAGAATCTTGGAATAGATAAACGGTGCCACCTGAACCACCCCTGGCACCTGTCTGATTTTCTTTACTATTGAATCGGCTTCACCTCCATAGTCAATCGGCTTGTAACCAAACTGGGAAACGGTAATATGGGGAGAGGCGCCCAGAATCCGGTCCCGCAACTCCTTGTGAAACCCGTTCTCAACCGAAAGGACGATGATGATTGCTGCTACACCCACAAAAACCCCACCCATCGCAATGGCGCTCGGACCGGAAAGTAGGCGCCGGCTCCTGCCCCGAAGATACCTACGGGCAACAAAAAACTCAAAACCCATATCAAGCCCTTTCCTTCTTCAGTTGCGGAAAAAGTATCACATCCCGAATTGAGTCCTGATTGGCAAAAAGCATCACCAGCCGGTCAATTCCGATTCCCAAGCCCCCGGTTGGCGGCAACCCATATTCCAGCGCCTGGCAGTAATCCTCATCCAGCGTCGCAAACTCCTCGTTCCGCTTTATCGCCTCTTCAAACCGCTCCCGCTGCTCCAAAGGGTCGTTCAACTCACTGAAGGCATTACCAAGCTCCATCCCGCAGACAATCGGCTCAAACCGCTCAACCAGCCTCGGGTCATCACGGTGTGGTTTTGCCAGAGGGGTTGTCTCCTTCGGATGGTCAAGCACAAATGTTGGCTCAACAATCCCCTTCTGAACCAACTCACTGAACAGTTTGTCCAGAATCTTTGCCCTTGATGTCCCTTCTTTAATTTCCACCCCGAACCTTGCCCCCAACTTCAAAAGCATCTTATCGCTCAACTCCAACGGGTCAGCCTCAATCTTTTCCTTAAGTGCCTCAACAAACTTCAGTCGGTGCCAGGACCTGCCAAAATCAATCCGCTGCCCGGAATACTCAACCTCGGTCTTGCCAAACAGCTCTTGCGCGAGGAACCGAAACATCTCCTCCACTAACATCATCATATCGTTATAATCCGCATAGGCCTGATATAGCTCCAGCTGGGTAAACTCCGGATTGTGCGTCCTGTCAATCCCCTCATTTCGGAAATCCTTGCCAATCTCATAAACCCTTTCCAGCCCGCCCACAACCAGCCGCTTGAGATAGAGCTCATCCGAGATGCGCAGAAACATCTCCTGCTCTAAAACATTGTAATAGGTCTGAAAAGGTCTTGCCGCGGCCCCCCCGTAAATCGGCTGCAGAATCGGCGTCTCCACCTCAACAAAGCCCCTGGAATCAAGAAAACGCCTGACCAGCGTGATAATCCTTGACCTCAGTTCAAAGACCCGCCTTGAATCGGGATTAACCAAAATGTCAAGATAGCGCTGCCGGTAACGTGCCTCAACATCCTTGAGACCGTGAAACTTCTCAGGGAGGGGCAAAAGCGACTTGCTCAAAAGCGTCCATTCCTTGACATTTACGGTAATCTCGCCGGTCTTTGTCTTGAAAACCTCGCCCTTCACACCGATGAAATCACCGATATCAATTAGTTCCAGCCGCTCATAAAAATCCTTGCCGAGCGTGTCCTCCCGAAAATAGAGCTGCACCCTTCCCGATGAGTCCTGAATATGACCGAACTGGGTCTTGCCATGCCTGCGCCTTGACATCAATCTCCCGCAAACCCTCACCTCAACCCCATTCTCGCTCAAATGCTCATACTGCTCAATTATCTCCCGGGCGCAATGGGTCCGCTGATAACGATAGGCATAGGGCAAAACACCCTCGCTCTGCAGCCTCCTTAACTTCTCTAAGCGCACATCCCGCTGCAAGGGCGCTTCATCAAAGGATTCAGCCATAGTTGTTAAATATATCCGAATTTGAAGACAAGTCAAAAGCCAGAGATGCCCATCTGGACAAACACCAATGGATGATATAAAATTTTGTGTAATGCCACGAATTTTGTGTCTTGATTATGGTGAGCGCCGGACCGGGGTTGCCCTATCTGATGAAACCAAAACCATCGCCCAGAGCCTGACGACCATCAACCATAAAAGTGATGAGGAACTGATTGCCGCTATCAGCAGGCTCGCCCAGCAGCACGAGGTTGACCTGATTGTCATCGGTCTCCCTCTAAGCCTTTCGGGCAAACCCAGCACCAGAAGTGAAAAAATCCGCCGCTTCGCCTCCAGGCTTGCCAAAACCCTGCACCTGCCGGTAGAACTTTTTGACGAGCGCCTTTCCACCCGTTATGCGGAAAGGGTTTACGCCGAGGTCCACGGCAGAAATTTCCGACCCGATGCCTCCTTGCCCATTGACCACATCGCCGCCACCATCATCCTTGAAGACTACCTTGAACTGTTAAAAAGGGGACGCAAACAAGCAACTGCGCCAGAACTATGAGAGCCCTATCCGTCCTCCGTCTCTTACCTATCGCCTCGCTGCTTCTCACATCCTGTTCTGAACAACTTCCTCCTGCCTATACCGGACCGAAAAGGGAAATAATAGTGAAACCAAAAATGTCCATAGCAGAGATTGGCAATGCGCTCAAGGAAAAGGAAATCATCAACTCGGTCCTTCTTTTCCGCCTCACCTCCTGGTTCTACAACTACGACCATCGCATCCAGCCTGGCAGATACCGCTTCGTCCCCAATACCGACCCAAAACTGGTCCTCAAAATGCTTGCCCGCGAAACCCCTGCCTTTCTCTTTGTCACCATTCCTGAAGGCGCTACCCAAGAGGCGATTGCCCGCATCCTTGACGAAAACGGCATCTGCCCCCAAGACTCATTCCTTGCCGCCTGCAAGGACACCGCCCTCCTCCGCTCCCTTGACATTCCCTTTGCCAGTGCGGAAGGGTATCTCTTTCCTGAGACCTATGAGTTTCAGACCGGCTCTGAACCGAAGGCGATTGTCCAGCGTCTTGTCCGGCAGTTTCGCATCACCTTCCAAACCCTCAAAATTGACTCCCGCACCAACTTAACCGAACCACAGGCTGTAATCCTTGCCTCAATTGTAGAAAAGGAGGCACAGGTTCCTGAGGAGTTTCCCGTTATTGCCGGTGTCTTCCTCAACCGGTTAAGGCGCAAACTACCGCTTCAGTCCTGCGCCACGGTTGAATACATCCTTCCCGAACACAAGGAGCGGTTGAGCCTCCAAGACCTCAAGACCCCATCACCCTACAACACCTATCTTCACACCGGGCTTCCGCCCGGTCCAATCTGCAACCCGGGCAGGCTTGCGCTCCGGGCGGTGCTTTTTCCTGCCCGGCACGACTACCTCTTCTTTGTCTCCAAAGGCAACGGCACCCACATCTTCTCCCGCACCCCTGCCGAACACCAATCGGCAGTAAACAAAACCCGCAAATACTGAACCTCTCTTCAACCATTCCCCAAAAAATTTGCAATATCTATCCCAAAATATATTTGACATTTATAAAATTATGCTATAATGTTTCTGATATAAAAAGGAGGTATAAATGCAGGTAGTCTTGGCAGCATTAATTGGAACTGGTATACTTGCATCACGGGCATTTATGGCTGTGTCTGGTTATGATATAACAACCAGCTGTAATCAGCTCTCCTTTTCCCACCCGCCCTTTTTGAACCCTGATTCCCTGAACTGCCATTTCGTTGGTAACTGGCCGTTCGGTGCCCCAACAGCACTCGTTACAGACTCTACACGCAATATCGTTTTTTGCGGCGCTGGTGGTGGGGTTTACCCTATTGATGTTTCCAACCCAACACATCCCTTCATCCTCACCGACCGTTTAAGGACAATGGGTGATGTTTTAAACCTTTATTATAATTCTGATACCCTCTACATCGCCTCATATCGCAACGGCTTTGAGGTATGGGATGTTACGGACCCATCAGCACCAAATCGCCTGGCACGGTTTAATATACCAGGAGCAGTGTTAGATATTGCTGTTCGGGACTCTCTCGCCTATCTAACTTGTGGTGATTCGGGATTGCGCATCTTCGACCTTGCTGACCTTAGTCACCCAAGGGAAATCAGCCACTGCCTATTGCCGCACGCAGCAAGGTTCATTACCCTTGACTGGCCCTACTGTTACATTTCCGGTGAATTTACTATGAGTATCATCGATGTCGGTCAACCAACCAATCCTCATGGTGTCGCTGCTTGCTCAACAAATTATGATCCGGTTCGAGTTCGCGTGCTTGATTCAATTGCCTATCTTCTTTGCGAGCACGAAATGTTCTTGATTGATGTATCCGAACCGGCCCATCCAGTTGTGGTTGGTTATTACCAGGACCCTGGCATTGATGATATATATGACCTGTGGGTGCGGGACACGCTGGCATACATAGCGAGCGACGACGGCGTTATTGTATTAAATGTAACCAACCCATCCAATCCGCACCAAATAGGAATATGCTCCACTATGGCATCATCAATAATAACAATGGCGGGCAACCACGCCTTCGTAGCTGGTAATGACTTCTATGTTGTTGATGTTACTGACCCCCGCAACCCGGTTCTGATAGGAACGGCACCAATACCTGCTGGCTTAACTGATGATGTGTTTGTCTCAGGCAATTATGCCTACATAGCTGATTGCTGTGATGGATTGCGCATAATTGATATCTCCAATCCTACATATCCAGTTGAGGTGGGTGAGTGTTCAACTCGCATTTGGGCACAAGCGGTTCATGTCCTTGGCGATTATGCCTACATTGCTGATGGCAGGGGGCTGACAATCGTCAATGTAACCGACCCGGCAAACCCATTTATTGTTGGCTATTGCGAGTCTCTTGGGATGGCACATAGCCTTGGTTTGTTTGTCTGCGATTCTATCGCATATCTTGCTGACCATGGCTTATGGATTATAAATGTAACTGACCCGAGCAATCCTACTGTTATCGCTCGCTATGTCAGCAGCCCGCCCAGCCGCGATGTCTGCGTTAACGGTAACTACGCTTACCTCGCTGCCGATATTGACGGTCTCATCCTCATAAACATCTCTGACCCGACCCACCCGGTTGAAACCGGTCGTTACTCTTTTGAAGGCTCAGCCTTTGCTGTCAGTCTCGCTGGCTCTTATGCCTGTGTTACCGGACCTGAAGGCTTGATGCGAGTTATTGACATCTCGGATCCAACCCATCCATACGAAGTTGGACGAATTTCAACCCGCGACCATACCCCTGATGTTCAGGTTTATGGCAATTATGCCTATCTCGCTGCATGTTACCGTATCATTGTAGTTGATATTGCCGACCCGACCAATCCTACCGAAGTAGGTTATTACTACCCGGTTCCTTCACCCAGTTATGGAATTACCTGTGCCGGCACGCGCATATTTGTAGCCACATTATCTACAAGCCTGCAGATATATGAGTCGCCATTTGGGGGAATTGAAGGGAATAGACCCGTATTTAAAAGCACAAAACTCAATGTAACACCCAACCCCTCCCGCTCCAATGTCCAAATCCACCTATCGCCGACACTCCTCAATGCTCAATATGTGTATATCTACGATGCCAATGGTCGATTAATGCACAAACTCCCTTCTCGTGAGGTCACAATATGGAATTGCAGAGATAACAACGGACGCTTGGTTCCTGCAGGTGTATACTTTATCTGCGTGAACGATAAAGAACAGTTACTCAGGAGCGTAGTGATTATGAGATGACTTTGGGAAATCTGCTCTCCACAAACTTGACATAAACAGATATTGGTGGAGATACTAATTAAAGAAGGATTTATGAAGAACTTATCTAAAAGTGCCGTTGCCGTAACGGTCATTCTACTGTCTTTTACTGTCTGCAAAAGAAATATCGCCCCTGACAAACCCACAACCCCTTCTGGACCTTCTATTGGGAGTATAAATGTCTCCTATCAATTTTCATCCACCGCAACTGACCCTGATGGCGACAGCATTGCCATCAGATTTTCCTGGGGTGATGGCGACACATCAGATTGGAGTGCGTTAGTTCCTTCTGGTGATACCGTTACTTTAAGCCACTTCTGGCAAACTGCTGGCACCTATAACATTCAGGCGCAGGCAAGGGATGCGAAAGGTATCCTATCCCCTTGGTCTGAGGCTCATCAAATCGCCATAATCAGTGTCTGGCAAAAGACCTTCGGTGGCTTAGATTGTGATTGCGGTTATTCGGTTCAACAGACCTCAGATGGCGGGTATATTATCGCTGGCTTTACTATGTCTTTTGGTGCAGATGATTGGGATGTCTATCTAATCAAGACCGATGCAAATGGCAATCTCTTGTGGGAGAGGACATTTGGCGGCGAAAATGATGATCGGGGTTATTCAGTTCAAGAGACCAAATATGGTGGCTATATTATCGTGGGCGAGACTTATTCTTATGGTGGATGGTCTAATGTCTATTTAATCAAGACCGATGCAAATGGCAATCAACAGTGGCAAAAGACCTTTGGCGGATCATATTGGGATGAGGGCTGTTCGGTTCAGCAGACCTCAGATGGCGGGTATATTATCGCTGGCAGAACCAGGTCTTATGGTGCAGGTTATTATGATGTCTATTTAATCAAGACCGATGCAAATGGCAATCAACAGTGGCAAAAGACCTTTGGCGGATTATATTGGGATGAGGGCTGTTCGGTTCAGCAGACCTCAGATGGCGGGTATATTATCGCTGGTGGGACTGAGTATGATGTCTATTTAATCAAGACCGATGCAAATGGCAATCTCTTGTGGGAAAGGACATTTGGCGGCGAAAATGATGATTGGGGCTGTTCGGTTCAGCAGACCTCAGATGGCGGGTATATTATCGCTGGCTTTACTATGTCTTTTGGTGCAGGTGATTGGGATGTCTATCTAATCAAGACCGATGGCAATGGCAATCTCTTGTGGGAGAGGACATTTGGCGGCGAAAATGATGATCGGGGTTATTCGGTTCAACAGACCTCAGATGAGGGCTATATCATTGCCGGTTATACCTGGTCTTTTGGTGCAGGCAGGGCTGATGTCTATCTAATCAAGACTGATGACAACGGCAATCCCTTGTGGCAAAAAACCTTTGGTGGTTCATCATGGGATGATGGGTTTTCAATTCAACAGACTTTAGATGGCGGGTTCATCATTGCCGGTTCTACCGGGTCTTTTGGTGCTGGCAATTGTGATGTCTATCTAATCAAGACCGACAGCGAGGGAAATACTGTTTCAAGATAGAGAAGAGATAGATACTATTAGTAGTATGTAAATCAATATTAAAATCAATATATAGTATAAGGGGCGCGCCCGGGGCTTGCCCTGGGGCGGTCCTAACCCCTGGTATCACTCTTTCGGGCGAGGAGAACAACAAAACTTGCCCCTTTGTGAAAACCCTCCTTTGGCTCCTCCAAGTCCTTGGTCTCCTCAGGACCCTGAAAAAGGGTGGAAACTGTGCGAACGACCTTAAACCCGCACCCTTCAGTTATCCGAACAACCTCGTCGTAGTCATAAAACCTCGCCAGGCTGAATAAGGGATGACCAGCCTTTGCCTTTTCAATATAACTTTTTCCCCATTTGCCAGATTTGTCAAGGTAACCGTTAACCAGCATCCCTTCAGGCTTCAGCACCCGGTAAATCTCCTTCAGCACCTTTTCCGGCTCGTTGAGAAACTCCCAGGTGGTCAGGAGAAAGACCGTGCCAAAAGAACCGTCACCAAACGGCAGGTTTTCGCCCCGCGCCTTTATCACCTCAATGCCCCGTTTGCGCGCAAACTCCAAAAGTCTAACTGAAGGGTCAACACCTTTCTTTATTCCCAGAGCCTGCGCAAACCTCCCTGTGCCAACACCGAGCTCAAGCCAGGGATGGGGCAAATTTTTAAGAAGCGGTCTTAAGGCGGCAAGTTCAATCGCAAATGCCAGCCTGCCCTTGGTGTCATACCAGGAGTCATACTTTTCTGCCAGTTCGTCAAACCGGTTCTCGCTCATCAGAAAATCAAGATTTCATACCCCTCTTCAAGATAACGGGCAACACTCGGATGACCATCCATCTCATCGCAAAGGGTAAGAGCCTGCTCAATCACCGCGGGCACAACCGTATTCTTCTGGGCGCACGCACGGCAAACACAGTCAATCAGTTTTGCCCTTTTCGCCTTGAGCCAGAGGCTGGCAAAAGGCTTGGTCTCATTGCGCAGAAGCGAAACCTGCTTGGTCGCATCCCCCTCAATTATCACCTTTACATCCCAGCCCTTTGCCTGCATATCCAAGCCGTTCAAAAGGCAGTGGGCAAAGACAACCGGTTCCGAATTAAAGGCAAAAAGCGCAATCTTTCTTTTGTTCATCCTTTTCCTCCTTTTCTTAAAATTACCCCTTACCTGTTACCTGTCAATTAGGACAGATTTGCCCCAGTTTCAATTTTGCCTTAAATTTAGCCGATGCGCGCAATGCAACTTACCAAGACCGCTCCTGTTGAAACCGCGCCTCTACAGCCGGTGGAAATGCCTTTGCCTGAACCGGGTCTAAATGAACTGCGCATCAAGGTTCTTGCCTGCGGGGTGTGTCATACCGACATCCACGAGATTGAGGGTGATATCAAACCTCCCCATCTGCCCCTAATTGTCGGGCATGAGATTGTGGGTGTTGTTGACAAACTTGGCGCAGGTGTCAAGGAGCCCAAAATTGGCACAAGGGTTGGGATCCCCTGGCTTGCTTCAACCTGTGGGAAATGCCATTTCTGCAAAACCAGCCGGGAAAACCTCTGCGAAGAGATAAAATTCACCGGCTTTCATACCGATGGCGGCTATGCCCAATACACAATCTGCCGTGCCGGCTTCTGCTACCCTTTGCCAGAGAATCTGGCTATTGCCAATCTTGCACCGCTCCTGTGCGCGGGGGTGATTGGCTATCGCAGCCTGAAACGGGCTGATGTCCAACCAGAAACTAATGTGGGTCTTTATGGATTTGGCGCATCTGCCCACATCTGCCTGCAGATTCTAAAACACTGGCATTGTTGGGTTGCGGTCTTTACAAGAACGAAGAGCCATCAGGAACACGCCCGGGAGTTAGGTGCAGACTGGGTTGGCACCGCAAAGGAAAAGCCGCCATACAAACTTGCCAGCGCCATTATCTTTGCACCAGCAGGCGAACTTGTGCCCCTTGCCCTTTCCCATCTTGACAAAGGTGCAACCTTGGCACTTGCCGGCATTCATATGAGCCCGATACCGGAGATGGACTACTCCTTAATTTACCACGAGCGCAAAATCTGCTCGGTTGCCAACAGCACCCGTCAGGATGTGATTGAACTTTTAAGTCTTGCCGAAGAAATTCCGTTAAAGACAACAGTCACCACCTTTCCCCTTGAACAGGCAAATCAAGCGCTCCTTGCGGTCAAAAAGAGTGGGATTAATGGCGCGGCGGTGCTGTTAAACGAAATTGTTCACGCTTGACCCGCAGGTTGAATTGGCAATAATTGAGGCGTGAAGAAAAAAGCCAATAACAACAGAACCTATTTAAAAGAACTGAAGGACTCCTTTCCCCGGCTTGCAAGAAAATATGGCACCCCCTTATTTATTCTCAGCCGCACCCTGCTCTTAGCCCAGCTTGCCCGGTTTCGCAAACTCCTGCCCCGGGTTGAACCATTTTATGCGGTCAAGGCAAATCCAAACCCTGAGGTGATAAAGACCCTTGTCCAAGAGGGCTGCGGTTTTGATGTGGCATCCGAACCGGAAATTGAATGGGTTCTTGCTGCGGGCGCATCACCGGAAAAGGTCATCTTTGCCAACACCATCAAACGGACCAGTGCCATTCAATATGCTTGCCGCAACCAGGTCAACCTGATGACCTTTGACTCCGAATATGAACTGAACAAGATTGCCCGGTATGCCCCTGGGGCAAAGGTGCTTGTCCGCATCAAGGTACCCAATGTCGGCTCAGTAGTTGAACTGTCGCTCAAGTTCGGTGCCGAACCTGCAGATGCCCTTTCGCTTTTGTTAAAGGCCCAAAAACTTGGTCTGGAACCGGTTGGCGTCTCCTTCCATGTCGGCTCTCAGTGCACCCATGGCAACAACTACCTTGACGCCTTGGAGTTAACCAAAATGATTGTCACTGAAGGGAGAACCAAGGGTCTGAATCTAACAATAGTTGATATCGGCGGCGGTTTCCCGATTCGCCACTTTGACACCGATGAGGACTGGTTTGCCCAGATGGCACCGGCATTGAATATGGAACTTTCCCGCCTGTTTAAAGACGATGTCCGCATCATCGCCGAACCCGGTCGCGCCGTGGTTGGACCTGCCGGCTTTCTCTTGCTCTCGGTTATCGGCAAATCCATCCGCAACAACAAGCACTGGTACTACCTTGACGATGGTGTCTACGGTGGGCTTTCCGGGACCGTGTTTGACCATTGCAAATATCAGTTCCAGGCTCTAAAAAAAGGACCGACACAATTAACAACCCTTGCTGGACCTACCTGCGACTCCCTTGACATTATCTCTACCGCAGAAGAACTGCCCGAACTGGAATTGGGGGACTTGGTTTATGCTAAAAATATCGGTGCCTATTCAATTGCCCATGCCACCAACTTTAACGGGATTCCACCCCCAAAGACCATCTTCATTCCTTAAGGAGGTAAAATGAAAAAGGACTATCGCTCTCGCGAGGATTTAAGCGAGCTGCCAGACTGGTTGCGCAAAAGGCGCACCCCGCGCAAAAAGCTCTATCTTTCTGGCAAAAGGATTTTGCCCAAAGGGATTACCGGCAAGGAAAACCTTTCTTATATAATTGAGGAAACATTTCTTGCCTATAACTCGGCGCGGCTGCGTCAGGCAGCCCAGCTCTTTGTCCAGAAGATGCTTAAGCCAAAAACAATCATCGGTATGTCTTTAGCCGGTGCCCTGACACCTGCTGGTCTGGGCTGCTCCTGCATTATTCCATTAATCAAAGCCGGTTTTGTTGACTGGATTGTTGCCACCGGTGCGAATATGTATCACGATTTGCACTTTGCCTTCAACTTTCCCCTTTATGTCGGTTCACCAATGGTAGACGATGCTGACCTGCGCAAAAACGACATCGTTAGGATTTACGACATCTTCCTTGGTTATACCGACTGTCTCTGCGCCACCGACGACATCCTCCGCGAAATCCTTATCCAGCCCGAATTCCAAAAGGAGATGGGCACAGCCGAATTCTATCATTATCTTGGAAGATATGCTGCGGAATGGGAAGAGAAAAACGGGCTCAAGGATGTTTCCGTCCTTGCCGCTGCCTACCGGTATGGTGTTCCGATTCACACCAGTTCCCCTGGGGACTCAACCATCGGCATGAACATCGCCGGTCTTGAGCTCAAGGGGTTGAAACTGCGCATCAACCCCTCAATCGATGTCAACGAAACCACATCCTATGTCCTTTATGCCAAACGCTCTGGTGGCGAATCTGGTGTTGTCCTTGTTGGCGGCGGCTCGCCCAAGAATTTCATGCTCCAGACCGAACCCCAGATTCAGGAGATTCTGATGCTAAGGGATGTGGGGCAGGACTACTTTATCCAGTTCACTGATGCCCGGCCTGATACTGGCGGACTTTCCGGCGCCACCCCGCATGAGGCGGTATCCTGGGGAAAGGTTGACCCAAACCGGCTGCCCGATGCGATTGTCTGCTATCTTGATGTCACGGTGGCACTCCCCTTATTTACCCATTACGCCCTTGCCAAGCACAAACCGCGCAAACCCCACCGGCTTTACGACCGCCGAACTGAACTGATGGAACGGCTGAAAAAGGAGTTCTTCGCCCATACCCGGATATAATTTTATAGCCGCTGCAGCTCCTCTTTGAGCATCTGGCGCTGATAAAGCCGGAAATAAAGACCTTCTTTCTCTAAAAGCCCCTCGTGCGTTCCCTGTTCCTTAACTTCACCTTGGTCAAGGCAGTAGATTAGGTCGCAGAGTGAAAGCACCTTGAGCCGGTGCGAAACAATGATAATCGTCCTGTCTTGAAGTTCGTTAAATAGCCGCTCAAAGAACATCTGCTCAGTATCCGCATCCAGACCAGAAGTGGCATCATCAAGCAAAATGAATGGCGGCATCTCCAAAAGCGCCCGGGCAAGCGCCACCCTTGCCTTCTGACCGCCAGAAAGACCGGTTCCCCTTTCGCCAAGCATCTCATTAAAACCTTGAGCAAAATCTGCCACATCATTTTTCAGTTGTGCCAGCTCCACAGCCCGTTGCAACCCTTCCTCATCTTTCTCCCTGCCAAAGAGGATATTGTTTTTCAATGTGTCTGAAAAAAGCGTTGGCTCCTGCGGCGCATAGCCGAAAAGACGGCGATAGGCGCCGATGTCAAAATCCCTGATGTCGGTTCGGTTCAAAACCACCCTCCCTGAATCCGGTTCAATCAGTCGCAAGATGAGCCGCAGGATTGTGCTCTTACCCGAACCAACAGGACCCGCAATGCCAACCCGGCTCCCTTTAGGAAATACCATCGTCACATCCTTCAGAACCGGGTGCGAATTATAACTGCAACTCACCCGCTCAAGTCTTAACTCACCATATTCCGGCTTTTTTGCCCCAGGTGCAACAACCACCCGTTCCCGATGCTCGAGCATCTCTAAAACCCGCTCGCCCGCACCGGTTGCCCTTTTCCCAGAAACAAAAAGGTTGCCAATATCAAACATCGGCGGGAAAAGCATTAAAAGATAGGCGTTAAAGGCCACAAACTCACCAAGGGTCAGACTTTTCCCAATCACAAAAATTCCACCCACCCATAAAACCGCAAGCATCGCCATCTGACCAATCGCCATATAAAAGACCTGAATCCTTGACTCCTGCCTTGCCTCCTGGACCGCCACCTCAACCCGCCCATCCAATGTTTTCCGGAACTCGCGGGCAAGCCGGTCTTCGGTAACATAAGCCTTCACAAGCCTGATACCGGCAAATGCCGTTTGCAACTGGTTGTTTATCTCGGCAATCTTCTCTCGCCATTTCATAAACCAGGAGTATATCCTTGGACCCATCCTCATCCAGCCAAAAACACCCAAACTCGCCGGCAAAACCGTCACCAATGTCAGCACGATGTTCATCCTCAAAAGCATTATCAATGTAAAGATGACCAGAAGAAAGGCAGCGACAAACCGGAAAACCCCTGAACAGGCAAACCAGGAAAGTTCCTGCAGGTCATGGTCAAGCCGCTCCATCACATCACCGCTGGGAAACCTGTTGAGAAAACTGTAGCCCTTGCCCAAAATCTTCTCAAAAACATCTGTCCGCACCTCCCACTGAAACCGCTCATTGGTCCTGCCACGGAAGAACGGCAGAATCACATCAAAAAGCGCCCGCACCACTCCAAAACCGGTCAAGAGCAAAACATAGCCAATCAGTTTTTGCTGGGTAATTTCCGCCTTGATGCCATCAACAATCAGCCGCAGGACATAGGGAAAGGCAACCGCTACCGCACCACCTAAAGCGGTGAAGAAAAATAGACCCAAAGCCAGAAGTTTATGCCTTTGCCAGAACTCAAAGACAACACCAAGCCCGTTTTTCCCTTTTGCCCTTGCCATCCTCACCCTCCCTCGCTCACAAACTGCAACCGGTAAAGCCTTGAATAGATTCCACCCTTTGCCAGTAACTCCTGATGGCTCCCCTGTTCGGCAATCCTGCCCTTGTGAACAACCACCACCCGGTCTGCCATCTGCACCGTTGACAAACGATGGGCAATGATGATTGCGGTTCTCCCCTTTAAAAGCTCCTGCAGACCCTCCTGAATCAAACCTTCGGTTTGCGGGTCAACCGCTGATGTCGCCTCATCAAGGATTAAAATCTGCGGGTCTCGCACCAGTGCCCGCGCAAATGCCAGAAGCTGGCGCTCACCCAAAGAAAAGTTCGCTCCCCCTTCAGCAACCACCGTCTCATAACCCTTTTCAAAGCGCCTTATTGCCTCATCAATCCGCACCCGCCTTGCCGCTAAACTCACCTCTCCAAGTGAGATTTTCTCATCAAACATCCGCAGATTGTCCAAAACCGTGCCGGGAAAAACAACAACCTCCTGAGGCACAAACCCGATTACCCTTCTCAAACTCTTTGGGTCAATCTCAACAAGTTCATTATCGTCAAATGTGATTTTGCCCTTCTGCGGCAGGTAAAACTTAAGTAACAAACTGACAATTGATGTCTTGCCGCCCCCGGTCTCACCAACCAAAGCCACCTTCTCCCCCTTCTTAATCTCCAGATTGATATCCTTTAATACCAATTCCTCCCCGTCATAGGAAAAGTCAACCCCTTGAAGGGCAATCCTTTCCCTCAGGGCAATATCACCCTTGATTTTCCCTTCCGGCTCAGGCTGCTCATTGAGAATCTGCAATGTCCTCTCTGCTGAGGCAAAAGCCCGCTGAATCACATTAATCTGGTCTGAGATTGTCCTTAAGGGTGAAAAGAGCTGACTGATATAGGAGATGAAAAGCACCAGTCCGCCAACCGTCAACAGCCCTTTCAAAACCCAGACACCGCCCACACCCAAAATCAAGCCAATCGCAATCACCTCGCCAAAGTCAACCAGAAACCAGACCGTATACCAGAGAATAGAAGCCCTCACCTCACCCTGGAACTTTTTACGGTTGAAATCATCCATCCTTTTGACAAATGTCCTTTCCTGACAGAAAACCTGAATCACCGGTAGCCCCTTCAGCGCCTCCACCACCAGATTATTGATATCCGCAACAACCCTTCTCACCCCGAGATAAACCGGTCTCACCTTTTTCTGGAAAAAATAGAAAGCCACAACAAATGGCGGCAAAAGAACCGCCACTAAAAGAAATAGCCGCCAGGAGGTAAAAACCATTATCACGCTCATTCCCAAAAGCATCAGCCCGCTCTGCACCAAAACCACCGCTGTCCTGGTAAAAAGCATCTTCAAAGCCTCGGTATCGCTCTCAACCCTTGAAATCAACTTCCCGCTTGGATGCCGGTCAAAAAATGGCATCGGCAACCTCAAAATGTGCTCAAAAAGCGCCTCTTTTAAGTCTGCTGCCCCCTTTTCACCAACCTGTGCCAGCCAGACCATCTGGAAATAAAGGGAGAAAAGCATCCCCACCAGCACAAAAAGATAGATAAGTGAAGTGATGGCAAGACCGCGCATATCACCCTGGGCAATATTCACATCAATCGCCCGCTTCAAAAGCACCGGACCAAGAACCGAAAGCCCGCTGAACAAAAACACCAGGATGCCTGCCGCAATTATCCTGCCCAGATAAGGGGAAAAGAAGGGCCAGAGCCGGCGAAGATATTCCCAAGCCTTACCCTGCGGTTTTGTCTCCTCTTCCGGTGGAATAAAATCATTAAACCACATAGGAGTCAATTATCAGCAAAACCTGTCCTGATGTAAAGAAAAGAACATTCTGCCTTTAATCCGAAATCCGCAAATCCCCTTGCTGTTGCTTAAAAATCAAACTGAAAAATCCCCTTAAAGTTCACACCAGCCCTTTCTATTCCGCCAAACTGAAAAACTCCGAAGGGGGTAATCCCCGGGAAGGGGTCTGAAAAACTGAAAAATTCCGCTAAGTTATTTAATTATTAGCTCTTACCAAAATTTACCAAAAATATTTTTGTATACTTATAGGTATACAAACACCTCCCTGCCCAAGACCACCTTTTTATTTTTAGAAGCCTGCCAAACCGACGCTGCAATTGACCGGAATGTTGTTTTAACTAACATTCTCTGTTGTCCACAAAAATTGCCCCTTTAGTTGCCATCTCCTCAGAAATTGGCAGGGGGCATCCCAATTACCTTGATTCGGTTCTTTTCTTTATGCCCGCTGTAGAAAAAATTGTCCCTTCAGGCTTTGGCTGGACTCTGGCGCGCAAGGCATATTATCTTGGTGCCCGAGGCGGTCTCTTCACCACCATTTACAACCGCTCTCGCCAAGGCTCAAAACCATCTCGGATTGAACTTTTTCTCCTTGACTCGGGTCTACGCGCCCGTTTCCAATCATATCAGGGCATCATCCTTGTTGACCATCCGCTCCTTGCCCATCTCTTATCACCGTTTTCTAAGGTTGCCTATCTTCACGGAGAAATCGCCGCACCACCAATTTGTGCTGTACCAGAAGCCTGGCGCATCTTTGTCCCGCTTGAGTTCACTGCGCGCAAACTGCAGCAATTAGGTGTAAATCCGGAAGCGCTCTCTGTCACCGGTCTTGTAATTGAGCCTGAACTCCTCCCTGTTGCCGAAGTTTCATTTCAGATGCGCCTGCAAAGATACGCATCAAGAGAGCCTCTGACAGTTGCCTTTTTCACCTCTGGCGCCTATCCTAAACCCCATTGCCGCGCAATCATCACCGCTGCCCGTTCAGCAATCAAAGCCGGGCACAAAACTGTCATCTTTGCCGGCACCGATAAAAACAAGGCAAAACCTTTGCCATCAGCCCTTTTCTTCAACTCTCGGAAGGAGGAAAACCAAAACACCGCCGAACTCCTTTCCGAGATTGATCTCATTGTTGCCGCTGCGCACGAACGGACAAACTGGGCAATAGGTCTGGGCTTGCCACTTTTTGCCCTCCTGCCCCATATCGGACCCTTTGCCAAGGAAAACTTTCAGTTTGCCTATGAACAGGGTGTCTGCCTGCCCCTGACCAACCCGGAAAGGTTCGGTTCTACTATTGACGAATTACGCAAGACCGGCAAAC
This sequence comes from candidate division WOR-3 bacterium, assembly GCA_039801245.1. NCBI lineage: Bacteria > Pseudomonadati > Caldifarciminota > Caldifarciminota bacterium. The sequence continues at coordinate 5,209 of JBDRUF010000014.1, read as the reverse complement.
TGATACAAATGGCTTGCGCCGGCTGGGGTAAATATCCCCTCACCGGCGCAAAGGCTGTTGCTGAATTCCTTTTATCTAACTAATGGCAGTGAACCACCTTTCGGTTTATTGTCCCGGCTTCGGTCTTTACCCGCATAATATAGACACCGGGCTGGAGATTGGACAACCCTTGAACCGCGCCATTTCTGCTGAGCAATTCACTTACAACTGTCCTGCCGGTAATATCAAACACCTGGACGCCCGCTGAACCCTTTTCCATCTGATAACCCTTTCCTGCCGCACCAGACAACCAAGGCATATCCTCCTTGTCAAAACCCGCTTTATAGATGTAAATGATGCCATCCTTATCACCAAACTCAAGGCTCCTTTTCTTGGTCTCACCAATAGCGGCGTAGCCATACATCGTCATCTCGCTCTGATAGTCCTTATAAAGGTCATTCAACACCAAACAGTGTCCGAGTTCATGAGTGGCGATATTCTGGACATCGTAGGAATTAGCATCGCCTTCGGTTGACCAGGGATAGTAGGTATTAAACTCAATGTCGTTCTCATAGACAATCTTAGTCTTGCGGTTATACCAGAAGGTATTGCGCGCAAGCACACCGTTGCCTCCAAGGTTTGAGAGAAAAACCACATTATAGCCGTCATAGGTTGGACCGGTCCTGGTTGTCGTGCCAATGTAGTTGAACCTGAACCTTGAACCCGCTTCATCCCAGGCCAAATCACCCGCCTGAATCGCCGATATCCACTCTTCAGGAACGAGAGAATTTATATAATAGTTGCAGGTTGCCGGGTCGCGGTGATACCCACTGTAAGAGTAGTATTTTAGGGGTGGTGCATCCATTTCATTAGAGACCCCCTGAAGGGCGCCAAAAATTTCATACACTCCCGGCTCAGGGGTCTTAACCAGATGCAGTCGCACCTGGTCACCAATCTCAAAGAACGGGATGTCCTCCACCGCCATTCCCACATCGCCAACCTCGCCCCCAGGAATTCTCACAACCACCTGTTGCACATCCGCACCCTTCTCAACTTGATTTATCGCCAGGGTAACATCGGAATAGATTGCGGTTTGGTCTGAATTCCAGTAACTGGTTACATCTGTAACTATTCCAGAAACAATAAGGTCTGAACCATCGGCAAGGTCTCTTGGCGGAATCTCAATCATCAGCGCCTGTAACGCACTACCCATGATTAGCATCAATACTGCCACTGACACCACTCTCAGATGTTTCATCTGACCTCCTTTTTACTAACCCTCATTTTGCTTTCTTAGGCAAAACTTTTGTCCGCGCCGGCAATACATCTTCAGCGCTGAATCACCACCTTACTCATACTGCTTGTTTTCGGTTCCGCACCTGATAAAAACCGCACAAAGTATACACCTCCAGCCAACTGGCTGACATCATTAGGACCAGGTTTAAGGTCAAGAACCCTTCTGCCGCTTGCATCCAGCAATACCATCTTCACTTTAGCATCAGCAACTTGGCATTCTAACGTCCGGCGGACAATTGATGCAGACCGAGATGGACTATCAGTAAAGTGCTGAGAATATTCCCCGCTTCCAAGAAACGGGTTGATTTTGCCCCAGATGCGCTGGGTATTATAGACAACGCTGTCAACCATTCCGGTCCAGCCCTGATACACCAAGAGCATCTCCCTTCCTGACCCCTTTCCTATTGCCGGGGAAAACTGTCCCCCCTCCTGGAAAACAATCGGTCCAGAGTCAAACACCATGCCATCAGGTGCTACCCAGGCACCATAGATGTCATAACCGCTGCGCCTGTCCTCCCAGAGCACCAAACTGTTCACTCCGTCAAAAGCCACCACCGGTGAACCCTGATAGTTGCCATCGGTTGCAATCGGGATTCCGGCGGTATCAATCACCGAACCAATCTGGCTAACCCGCGCACCGTAAATGTCAGGGAAATACCCCGCACCAACGCGCTGGTCTTGCCACACCACGAAAAAGTTTGCTCCATCAAAGGCAACTGCGGGATAAGACTGCTCATAAGGAGCGGTAGAAATCGGGATTCCGACAGGATCAAGTACGGTTCCAGTAGGATGAACCCTGGCACCGTAGATGTCAGCGTAACCGCTCACACCCCGTTTATCAGCCCATACCACCAGATAGTTTGTGCCGTCAAAGGTAATTGCCGGATAAGACTGCTCACGTACTATTGTTGAGATGGCGATGCCGTCAGTATCAAGGACTGTTCCTTGAGGGCTCACCCGTGCCCCATAGATGTCATAATCACCATTGCGGTCATCAGCCCAGACAACCAGATAATTTGTCCCATCAAAGGCAACCGCAGGGTACACCTGATTATTGAGCGCTTCGGAAATTGGCATTCCAGCGGTATCAACAACCACGCCCTCTGGTGTTACCCGTGTCCCGTAGATGTCAGCATTGCCGTTCCGTCTATCACTCCAGACAACCAGATAGTTTGTACCGTCAAAGGCAACCGCAGGGTTGTTCTGGTTGTTTTCAGCTGTAGAAATGGGGATGGTAGCCGAGTCAATCACTGTTCCTGCTGGTGTAACCCGAATCCCGAAGATGTCGTAACTCCCATTACGGTCATCAGTCCAGACAACCAGATAATTGCTACCATCAAAGGCACTGGCAGGCTCACCCTGGGTGTTGGCGGCGGTGGAGACACAGAAACCAGCAGAGTCAATAACCGTTCCTGCTGTCCCCACTCTTGTCCCAAATATGTCATCAACTCCGCTCCGACCGTCAGTCCAGACGACAAGATAATTGCTGCCATCAAATCCAACCGCGGGCAGTCGCTGGTTATTTACAACAGTTGAAATCGGAATCCCACCGGTGTCAATCACCGTTCCCCCTGGTGTCACCCTGGTGGCGTAGATGTCATAATTGCCATTGCGCTCATCAGCCCACACCACCAGATAGTTCGTGCTGTCAAAGGCAAGAGCCGGAAAAGACTGGGGCCGAGTGGCGGTGCAAATCTGCAGCCCATTACCATCCAGTACTGTTCCACTCTGACTCACCCGGGCACCGTAGATGTCCAAATAACCACGGCGGTCATCATGCCACACCACCATAAAATTCGTGCCATCAAAGGCGACTGCGGGATGTGCCTGGGTGTTGGCAGCAGCAGAAATAGAGATGCCTGATGGGTCAAGGACAGTACCATCTGGCGCCACTCTTGCACCATAAACATCAGACCAGGTGCCGCGCCGGTTGTCATGCCACGCAACAAAATAGTTTGTGCCGCTAAAGGCAACCGCTGGGTAGCCCTGGAAATTTGCCGCAGTGGAAATGGGGATACCCGCAGAGTCAAGGACAACCCCTGCCGGTGTCACCCGCGCCCCATAGATATCACTATTGCCGCTTCTGCTATCACTCCAGACAACCAGATAATTTGTCCCGTCAAAGGCAACCGCAGGGTCGGTCTGGTTGTTTTCTGCGGTGGAAATGGGGATACCCGCAGAGTCAAGGACAACCCCTGCCGGTGTCACCCGCGCCCCATAGATATCACTATTGCCGCTTCTGCCATCACTCCACACAACCAGATAATTTGTCCCGTCAAAGGCAACCGCAGGTTGGGTCTGGCTCCTGGCAGCAGCAGCAACGGTGATTCCAACAATGTCAAGGACAACCCCTGTCTGGGTTACGCGGGTTGCGAATATATCCGCTGAAGAGCCACTCCGCCAGTCGGTCCAGACAACCAGATAGTTTGTCCCATCAAAGGCAACTGCAGGGTCCTCCTGTTTATTCGGCGCAAAAACACATCCTATGGTAGTGTCGAGCAAAAACTCATCCTGGTCAATGTCAACCTTCTGAACCCTATTCCTATGGTCAAAATCAGGTTGCATCCCCGCAACCAAAGAAGCCAGCACACAAATTGGTATTACGAAAATACCACACTTCATTCATACCTCCTATCTTGTTATGATAATCTTGACAAATCCGTTTGATTTATCACCAATTTCCGCAACCTCCTGGACAAAATAAACACCCGCCTTCACTCGGCAGATATCATTGGCACCGGGTTTCAACTCCATCACCCTTCTGCCGCTGGCGTCATAAAGGTGCATTTTCCGGTCCGCATAATAAACTTTACCATTAAATATCCCCCTCACAAGTTTGGCAGCATCTTTAATCTTCTCCTCCACTCCTATCGGGTAGCCAAAGAATGCCCACATCACCTGATAAGGCGCGGTATCGCCCTGTGTCCAGACCAAAAGGGCACCAAGGCAATTAGGCGCATAAACCTGCTCATCTATCTGAAAGATATTGCGCACCGAGCCGGGTGAAGACCAGCCGGTCATAAAATAGTAGAAGTGGGTAAAGATATCCTTTCTGCCCGAGGAATCCTCCTCCCAAAAGAGATATGACCAGACATCACCGATTGTGCTCAAAACCGGCTTGGTGGAAACCCCTCCTGTTGGATAGCCACCGCCATTACCGCCATAAAACTCCACCTCGTAGTTGCCATTGACAACCTTCTCCCAGCCACCGGAAAAGCCTTCGTTCCCACCACTGAAGTCAACTGCGGGATGGCTCAAGGGCTCACTTTGCTCCGCGAGCACCTCTTCTGTTTGCCACACCCCACCAACCTGCCGGCGCCGCATTATTTTATAAGGAAGGCTCTCGGTGGTATCAACCTCTTGCCAGACAACACCAATCCCGTTGTTAAACTGCTCAATTGCCGGAAACCGACACGCGGCAAGGCTGTCTGTTGAAACGCGGAACCGGTCCCCAATCACGCCCCGCTCATTGGCCTGGCGATACCAGATTTGCGGGCTTGCCTCTCCCTCCTCCCAGACAATATGGGCAACCCCGGCACTGTCTCCAAAGACATCAGGGTGAAAGCAGTTGCCATCTGCACCGCTCACATTCACCGGCATCATCCTGAACTCAAGGTTGCGATAAAATATGTTCAGCCTGCCAAGGGTATCGAGCATCTGCCAGACAAGATGCCGGTCCCCATCCCTGCCCAAGGCGATTGCCGGGTCAGCGCCCGGATAAAGCGCCACCGGTCTTGACCAGACATTAACACCATTACCTGAGAGGCAGTAATAGATACTTTCGCTTGACTGAAACACGAGCGTAATTGTATCCCGTTGCGGATAAAGCATCTCAGAACGAAATGCCAGTTTGTGACTGTTGTTTGGTCCGGTGGCAAAGGGCACATCGGTTGAACAGACAACACCGAACTCCCACTGGGCAGAAACCGGTGCA
>JBDRUF010000013.1 GCA_039801245.1 candidate division WOR-3 bacterium | reverse complement strand
CCGGGGATTTTTGCGGTGATGGATGGGACCACCGCTGGTAATGGTCCAGGGCCGCGGACTTTGAAGCCGGTGGTGAAGAATGTGATTTTGGCTTCACAGGACCAGGTGGCGATTGATGCGATTGCGGCAAAGATGATGGGTTTTGACCCATTGTCAATCAAGTATATCCGGCTGGCACACGAAAAGGGTTTGGGGGTTGGCGACCCAAAGGAGATTGAGGTTGTTGGTGATGACATCTCTAATGAGAACTGGGGGTTTGAGGTGGGGATGTCTTTTCACCGGTTTTTAGGCTGGCTTTCCTGGTATGGTCCGACAAGGGTTTTGCAGAAACTCATCTTCCGCACCTGGCTGGTGAACATCCCGATTTTTGTCTCGGAGTTCAATCACGACTTTATCCACTGGCCTTTGAAGGAGCGGAAGGTTTTTGAGCGCTGGAAAAAGGAGACCGGCTGGGGAAAACTTTTCCAGGAGTATGAAGAGAAGGGCTGTCTCTTAGTATGAACCGGTTCATAGTTATCGGTTATTAGTTCCTGGTTCATACAGCTCCGAGCTATAAACTATGAACCACAAACTGCCCCTTTTAACAGTGGGCGGGCTCGGGCTTTCCGCCCAGCTGATTTTGCTGCGCGAACTTTTTGCGGTTTTTGCCGGTAATGAGCTTTCCTCAGGGGTTTTCCTTTCATTCTGGCTTTTGTCCGAGGGTTTGGGCGCATGGATTTTGGGGAGGCTGTCAGAGCGCATCAGGGGCAGGGAGACCGGGTTTTTGGTCTGGCTCGGTCTTTTTTCTGCGCTGATTTCGGTTTTTGGGGTGATTGGGGTGACATTTTCCAGGACGGTTCTCGGTCTTTTGCCGGGTGAGGGTCTGAACCTTTTTAGCCTGGTTCTGGTTAGCGGTGCGGTGGTGTTTCTGCCCGCAGCCAGTCATGGCGGGCTTTTTGTTTTATGCGCCCAAATCTTTTCCAGGTTTGAGTCAAGGACCGGTGTGAGCCGCGCCTATTTTTATGAGGGTCTGGGAACGGTTCTCGCAGCGCTACTGTCATATTTCCTTTTGCTTTCCCGGATTCCGGGCTTGGGTATTGTCGCCCTTTTTGCCGGGCTCTTTTTGGTTGCTTTGGGTTTCTATCAAACCGATTCTTTTGTGCCGAGAACGGTCTTTATCGGTCTGGGTGCGGTTCTTCTGGCAATGGGTGTAGGACCGGCACAGGAACTGCAGAAACGGCTCGAGGCAAGGGTCTGGCAGGGTCAGGCTGTTCTTGGTGTCAAGGAGTCGGGTTATGGCAAGATTGTCAGCCTGGAAAGGGAGGGGCAGCGGCTTTTGCTTTATGACGGTTCCTTGGTGATGGGTGTGCCTTTGGTTGATTTGAGCACCTTTGAGGAGCTGGTTTCGCTGCCGATGGTTCTGCATCCTGAGCCGAAAAGGGTCCTGGTTTTGGGGCAGGCTCTTGGCGGTTTTCTCAGTGAGGTTTTGAAGTGGCAGGTTGAAGAGGTGAAGGTGGTGGAGATTGACCGGGTTTTGGTTGATGAGATAAGAAGGGCGGGCGGCGGTCTGGTTGAGCGGGAGTTGAGTGACCCGAGGTTGGAACTGGTGATTGATGACCCGCGCCGGTTTCTTGCGAGTGTCAGGGACAGTTTTGATTTGATTGTCCTGGTGCCTGCAGCGCCAGAAAACCTGAGTGCAAACAGGCTTTTCAGTGAGGGGTTTTTCCGGCTCTGTGCGGCAAGGCTGAAGGGAAACGGGCTTTTTGTCACCAGGACGCCAGGCGCAACCGAGAACCTCCAGCCTGAGGCAGGCGCAATCCTGGGGATGAGGGTCGCAACTCTGAAGCGGGTCTTTCCCGAGGTGCAGCCAATCGGGCTTGACTTTCCAATGGTTATTGCCGCAAGGAAAGGTCTTGACCTAAACCCGGAGAGCCTGATGGTGCGGTTGAGTCGGGCAGGGGTGGATTTGACCTTTCTTACCCCTCTTTATCTTGCCAACCTTCTTGAGCCTTTTCGGCAGGAGGCTTTTCTTAAAAGGGTAATAGCTACCGGCGAGATTAACAGCGACCTGAAGCCGAATGAACTTTTCTTTAATATGGTGCGGGAGGGAAGGCGTTCATCAACAGTATTTAAGCGGTTTTATGCGCGGGTGCCGAGGATTGGGAGAGGCTGGTTTTTGCTGGTTCTTGCCGTTGTTCTACTTGTGGGAATTGCCGGTTCATTGTTAAGGGGCAGGTTTTTCTCAAGGGGTCTGGGAATCTTGACATCAGGGTTTGCCGGTGCCGGAATCTCTACCCTTGCCATTCTTCTGTATCAGGTGCGGTTTGGCTCGGTCTATTCCGGGGTGGCGCTGTTGCTTGCCGGCTTTATGTTCGGCACGGTTGCGGGCGCCTGGCTCTCAGGAAGAATGGCAAAAAGGGTGGGGAAAGGCGGTATTGGCGGGATTTTGTTTCTTGTTGCAGAACTAACATTGGTGGCGGTCCTTGGTGTGCTTCTCCTGCTTGGTTTTTGCGGTGGCAAGGTGATTTTTGTCTTTGTGCTTTTTATCGCCGGGATGTGCTTGGGCTGGCAGTTCGGGATTGCCAGTATTGAGATGCAGAAAACCGGTGTGATTGCCGGTGGCAGAACCGCCGGGTTTTTAAGTGTCTTAGACTTTACCGGTGGCGCGCTGGGAGGGATTTCAACCGCGCTGTTTTTGATACCGGTTCTTGGTCTTATAGGGGCAGGGTTTTTCCTTACCAGTTTGAAGGTGGTGAGCGCAATCTGCCAGTCGTGGCAGCGAACACTGGCTTGAGGGACAACTACCCCTAAGGAGCGGGTTGGGATGCAGAGATTGACAATGGCAGATTCTAAAATTAGAATCCAGCGTGATTGATTTTGTGGTCAAGTCCAGAGGCATGAGATATGGCGTCCTTGTTAGCTTAATCCTTTTTGCATTCCTTGACATTGGTTATGCTCAGGAGGCGCCAGGTATTACCGGGCTGGGCGGGGTTAACATTCAGAGTCTCTTGCAGCCTTCGGTTTCAGGTGTGCCCAGTCTGGTCGGGGTGGAAAGCCCGATAATCTCTGAAAAGTATGTCCTGATGCCCGGGGATAAACTTTTGGTAACGGTAACCGGTAAACTCACATTTTCCTATCAGAGCCTGATTACCTATGAGGGCAAGGTGACAATAAGTGTGCCAGTTCGCCCATTGAAACAGTCCTATGAGACATCAGACCAACTTTCCCTTTATCAGGATGTGGTTGATGCGGTTACGGTTTCCGGTCTGACTCTCCGAGAGGCGCAGGACACCCTGACCAAGGTGATGCGGAGGTATTTCAAGGATGCCGAGGTGAAACTGACATTAATCGGGTTGAGGTCGGCAATTGTTTTTGTTACCGGTGAGGTGCTAAATCCTGGTGCTTATAACGCCTCACCGGTTGAGCGGGTTTCGCAGTTGGTGGCGCGGGCAGGCGGGGTTTCACCATTGGGCTCAAAGACAAAAATCTCCTTGATTCGGGGCGGTTTGCCCTATGCGAATGTTGACATTGAGCGGTTTGAGAATCAGGGCGATTTGAATGCCAACCCGTTCATTGAGTCCGGTGATGTTATCTATGTGCCGCCGGTTGAAGGGTTGGTAACGGTCAGGGGTGCGGTCTTTGGTAGGGGGGAGTACCGCATCAGGGCATCGGCTTTAACAACCGAGAAGGAGCGGATGAGTGAAGGGGTGTATGAACTCAAGCCGGGTGAGCGGGTGTTTGATGTCATTCGCAAGGCGGGTGGCATCACGCCCTGGGCAGATTTGCACAACTGCTATGTTGAGCGCCTGGTCTTGAACAGCGGGGGCAAAAGGCAGCGGATTCCGGTTGACCTGCATCGGGTGCTTTTTGAACAGGATTCCAGTCAGAATATTGAGCTGGTGAATGCCGACATTGTGGTGGTGCCGCCGATAAACGCCTTTGTTTATGTTGAGGGTGAGGTCACTAAACCCGGTCCTTTACTTTACACCCCGAACCTGCGGGCGCAGGATTATATCGGACAGGCAGGCGGACCGACCGAGAACGGCAATCTGGGTGGGGTTGTGGTTGTCAGGAATGGCAAAAGGATTTCGGGTAAAACCAATCCGCTAATAGAGCAGGGCGATATTGTGATTGTGCCGAGATACGGGATTAAATGGTGGCAGGACTATGTCACCATTATTGCCAACTTCGGGATTCCCACAGTTTCACTGATTCTCACAATCATTGCGATGCAGCGTTAGATAGTTCTTGGTTCATAGTTTTTAGTTCTTAGTTATCCGAACTGCCAACCCTAAACTACGAACTACGAACTTTGTTCGTAGGAGGCGATTTTTTTCAGTCTGCGGCTGTGCCTACCACCGGCAAACTTGGCTTCAAGAAAAACCCGGACAATTCTTTTTGCCTGTGCGACTGTGAGCAAATCTGCACCTAAACAGAGGACATTGGCGTTGTTGTGCTCACGGCAGAGGCGCGCCATCCTGGTGTTTAGGCAGAGCCCTGCTCGGATACCCTTGACCTTGTTGGCGGCAATGGACATCCCGATGCCGGTTGCACAGATTAAGATGCCCAGGTCTGCCTTGCCCTTTTGAACCGCCTCGGCGACAAGGAAGGCAAAGTCGGGATAATCACTCCGTTCTTTTGAGAAGGTTCCCTTGTCAATGGTTTTGTATCCCAATCTTTCAAGATAGGGTTTGAGTTTTTCCTTTAAGGCAAAGCCGCGATGGTCACTACCAAGCGCAACCTTCATTAGACAAATGTGAGCCAGCCGTACCTGTCTTCCCTTTTCAGTTCAATGATGGCAAAAAACTCCTGTTGCAGTCTCTTGGTCACGGGTCCGCACCTGCCATCGCCAATGACAATCCGGTCAACCGAGCGGATGGGCGTCACCTCAGCCGCACTGCCGGTGAAGAACAGTTCATCGGCAAGGTAGAGCATCTCGCGCAGCATCATCGTCTCCTTTACCTCATAGCCCAAATCCCGGGCAAGGGTGATGATGGTGTCGCGGGTGATGCCGGGCAAAATCGTGGCGTGCAAGGGCGGGGTGAAGATGGTGCCGTTGCGGACAACAAACAGGTTCTCACCCGAGCCCTCAGAGACAAAGCCGTAGACATCAAGGGCAATCCCTTCAACAAAGCCATAGGTCAATGCCTCCATCTTGATTAACTGGGAGTTCATATAGTTGGCACAGGTTTTGGACATCGCCGGAAAGGTGTTGGGCGCCATCCGGCTCCAGGATGAGACCATCACATCAACCCCCTGCTCCAGCGCCTCCGGTCCAAGATACTTGCCCCATTTCCAGGTGATGAGCGCAACCTCAACCGGGCAGCCAAATGGGTTGACACCCAACTCCTTATAACCGCGATAGACAATCGGGCGGATATAGCACTCGTCAAGTTCATTCTTCTTGATGAGTTCTACTGTTGCCTGATTGATCTGGTCTTTGGTGAAGGGGATCTCCATCCGGTAGATTTTTGCCGAGTTGAAAAGCCGGTTGGTGTGGTCCTTAAGCCGGAAGATTGCCGGTCCTTTCGGTGTTTTGTAGCAGCGCAGACCTTCAAACACGCCGGTGCCGTAGTGAATCACATGGCTGCAGATGTGAATCTTCGCATCCTCCCAGAGGAGATATTTGCCGTTCATCCAGATGTATTTTGACTTTGACTCTTCTAAGCCCATTTTGCCTCCTTATAAAAATAATGGCGGAACCTTTCGGCTCCGCCGCAGGTTTTATTGGTGTTAATTAACAGTATCAACAGGTTAACGCTCAAGTTTTTCTGGTGGCGAAGGGAATCGAACCCCTGACACGTGGATTATGATTCCACTGCTCTGCCATCTGAGCTACGCCACCCGATTTCATTCTAACAAGGAGGGGGTTGAAGTCAACTCCATCAGGGGTTTTGGGTGTTGCCGTCTTTATCCGGGTCGGTGGTGATGGTGGTAAAGGTATAAAGGGTGTTCTTTGCCCCTGTTGATGGACCTGATGGGATTGCCGGTTTATTGGGCGGGCGGCTGGCGGTGTTTGTTTTTTTGCAATTGAGAAACAGGATGGTAATTAAGATGGTGAAGGAAATGTTCAGAAGATTCCTTAACACAATAAAATTATGCCGGGATACTAAGACAGGGTCAAGGAGAAAAGTATACCTATAAGTATACAAATTATTATCGGGTTAATTTTTCTATTTTATTGATATTTAATGTTTTGGATAAGTTCTTCAGAATTTCAGACCCCAACCCGGGGTAATCCCTCAGGTGATTTGAAAATTGGGCAAGGGGGTGATAAGTTTGACCGAACTGGGCTGAGGAGTAAAATTGGGCGGTGATTTTATTAGCAGGTGCGAGATGGAAAAGCCTTTGATTGTTCTCACCAATGATGACGGGATTGAGGCAAGGGGTTTAAGGGATTTGTTTGTTGCCACCAGGGGGCTGGGCAAGAGGTTTGTGGTGGCACCGGCAAAAAATCAGTCTGCGGCAAGCCACTCCTTTTCCCTGCGCAAGCCGATTGTGGTGGAAAGGAGAAGGCCGGGCTGGTTTGCGGTTCTGGGCACACCAACCGACTGCGTGCTCATATCGCATCACGGCATCTTCCGGCGCTCAATCGGTCTGGTCCTCTCCGGGATAAATGACAGCGCCAACCTTGGGGATGATGTTTTGTATTCGGGCACGGTGGCGGCAGCGATTGAGGCGGCGCTTTTGGGGATACCGGCGGTGGCGGTTTCCTATCTTGAGGATGGGAAAAATTTTAAGGCGGCAAGGGATTTCCTTCACCAACTTGTGCCCCTGCTTTTGAAAGGGCTCTTGCCAAAAAAGTGCCTCTTGAATGTGAATATCCCGGCAGGGGAGATCAAAGGGGTGCGGGTGACAAGGCTGGGCAAGAGAATCTATAAGGATATGGCGATTAAGGGGGTTTTGCCGGATGGCGGTGTCTGCTATACGATTGACGGTGAGATGGGTTTTGCCCAGACAAGGGGTTCTGATTTTGAGGCGGTCTATTCAGGCTATATTTCGGTTACGCCCCTGCATCTGGATATGACCCACCATTCTGAGGTGCGGCGCCTGGAGAGGGCGTTTAAAAAGGCGGGGCTGATTTAGCGGCTGGTGAAACTTGCGCGCCGGGTAACAGCGTTGCCCTGAGCATCGGTTGCCCAAACCGCGATGGTGTTTATTCCTTTAATGGGTGCAAATGTAGTTGAGAAGCGCTCTTCAGATGAGTCAAAGATGCCGTCCTCAGGTTCCAAGGGCTGCCAGTCACCGGCATTGATTGAGATGCGGCAGGCAACGATAGTTGAGAGGTTGTCCGATACTTTCCAGGATGCGCGGTTGCCCGAGACACCTATCTCCGAAATTACCGGCGGGGTGTTGTCAATGGCAAAGGGTAAGGAGACCCGCTCGGCGCTGAGTGCAGTTTTTTCTGGGCGGTCAGGCGCATCAAGGGCAACGAGGCGCAGCCGATACCAGCCGTCAGGGATGGTGCGGGTGTCAAGTTCATAACGGGGTTCGGCAAGGTCCTTTTTTAGCTCCAGCCAGGAGGTTTCCTCCTCGGGTTTGAGATAGAGTTGATAGACAAGCGAGTCGTAGTCCGGGTCATGCGCCTCCCAGGTGATTTGCCTTTTGGGCTGGGCGTTGCCGCGGCGGGCATCCGGTTCTGAAACAGGGTTTATCTCAAGTCTGGAGATGACCGGCGGGCGGTTGACCCCTTGATAGTAGATGTCAACCCGCTCAAGTTCCGGGCTGGCATTGGAGAGGTTGGAGTAGAGCCGGCAGCGCCACTGGATAAAACGGGCGGGCGGTGAGGCGATTTTGCCCTTTGCCTCCTGCCAGTTCGTCCAGAGGGAGTCGGGCAATTCTCTGTTGCCGGAGCGGGTGTCAAGGTGAATCTCGGTTCCCGCAGGGACGCGGGCGCGCAGTTCAATTTTGCCAAAACGGGCAGGGCTTGAGCAGTCAAATACCGGGCTGGTGACAAAACCGGAGTCGGCAAAGCCAATATCGGCGTAATAGAGCCTTGCCGGATTGGCGGTGCCTAAATAAAGGCGGTTGTTTGAAGAAATACAGGCAACCGCCTGCGGCTCATTAAGCCGGCAGATGACCGCGGGCTGACCGAGGCTGTCAAGGGTATAGACAATTCCCCGGTTGCCGGTCAAAACCAGGAGTTGATTGTTAAACTGGGCAAGGCTGAAGACAACCGATTCCGGACAGAGCCACTGCCATTTGACGAGACCCTCCTTATCAAGGCAATAGACTACCGGCTGATTTGGTCCGGGGTTGGGGGATGGTTGTTCACCAGGATTGGCAGCCACATAGATGGAGCGGCTGTCAGCCACGATGGCGCGCACCTCATCAAGCGGGGTGTCATAGAGCACAGCGACCTCAGGCTTTGCACCGATGCTGGTGAATTTCAGGTGATAGACCGTGCCGCCAGGTGATGTGCCGAGCAAAAGTTCCCTGCCAGAAGAGAGCCAGTAAAGGCAGGTGATATGGGCAGAAGGTGCGGTGAAGATTAAATCTGAGCCGCGGTCAGGGGTGATGCGAAAGAGTTTGCCATTAGGACCGGTCGCGCAGAGAAGCGATTTTTCCGGTGCGGGCAGAAGGGCATGGATATACGATTCATTAGTGGCAAAAAGTGATTCTGGTTCTCCCCGGGGAAGGATACGATAGATAATGCCATCCGGACTGGTGCCGAAATAGATGGTGTTATCAGGGGTGGTTGTTACCGTTAAAATTTCACCGGCGTCAGCGCTGAAGATTGGCTGGGGCTGCCGGGCACGGGCGCCAAGGCGATAGAGCCTCTGCTGATTGCCGGTGCCAAGATAGATGTTTTGGGAGCGGTCAAGGGCAATTGACCAGATTCCCGCATCATCAAGGGAGCAGAGGGAGACAAATTTGGGTGCAAGTTTGATGTTGCCCTGAACAGGGAAATAAACATTCTTTAACTCAATCTGGTCAAGGTTGGAAAAAACCTGTTCGTTCGGGACAAAGGTGAAGACAGCGGCAGGGGCAATGTTAAGCATAACCGCCAAAGTCAAAATGCAAACTGGGAAATGAAATCTCATTTTACCTCCAGTTCAAAGTTTGCCGAGCCGAGGATAACCCGGTCCATCTTCACAACCTGTTTAAACAAAAGGCTCGAGCCTAAAGGCTGGATTTCGCCAACCGATTTGGTGGCAAGAAGCACCTGACGCAGGGATGGTGGCGGCTGGGGAAGTTCCTTGTCACCGACGGTCAGACCGGCGGTGCGGGCAAACCCGGCAACAATCAGTTCATCCTCCCTGCCGGTTTCTGCAAGCAGTTTGAGGAGTTTTTTCAGGGATGTGGGTTCAAGGGTCTTATTCGCCCGCCCCATTTCCGCAGCGAAAAACTCGTCCCGGGTGGTAATGGTGATGGCAATTGTTCCGGATGGGGTTGTGGCAGGAATGGGGATGGGGATTTCCCTTTCGCTCTCCTCGCCACGGTAGTCGCGCAGGCGCAATCGCACCGAAAGGGTCTCACCGGGTTTGAGCCGGGTGCGGTCAGGACGGGCAGAGACCAACTGGGCGCTTTTTCTTTTTGGAATAAAATTAAATTCGGTTTCCACCTGCTTGAGTTCCAGCTCCTCAAGCGGATTGGCAAAAAGCATGTTCAGTTCGGAGTTGATTTTACTAAACATTGCTGAGATTGCGTCAGTGCCGGTAAAGATATGCCTGATTTCGGCAGCGGGGGCAGGGGATTTTAGGTAAAGCCGCATCCTTGATTCGATGGTATACTCCTCCAAGAGCCCTTCGGTTTCAAGGATGATGTTGATCAGCCCAATGGGCAGAAAATCAGGTGTGAGTTGCTCCTGGTCAACAACACGGAAGCGGTAGGTGTCGTCGGTTGCGCTTGAGCGGAGATAGACATTGACCGGAATCATCGGTGCCTGGGGACCGATGATGCCGCTGATGCCGGTCATGCGGTCCTGATTGATAATGCCGATAGGTCTGGTGGGGGAAAACATTTTGTGAGAGATTTCCAGGGATGGCAGCACGGTATGAATCCTGCCACCGGTCATCGGTAATCTGGTTGCCCCGGCAAGGAAAAGGGGATGACCAAAGGCAAGGATTCTATTGCCCTCCCGATGGGTGATGGTGCCAACCGCAGCCGCGCGCACATCACCGTCAAGGAGTGCCACCCCAACCGCACCACCAGGAACAAGGTCTGCGGTATCAACATCATCGGTGGCAATGCCGGCGGCAACCGGCTGGAAGCCAAGCCGGCTAAGGTTTGGGGTAATAATTTCTTCAAGCCGTTTATTAAAGCCGGAGATGGCGAGCGGGATGGGCGGTAAATTGAGGTTGGAGCGTTCTAATGGTGATGTGCGGGTTTGACCCCTGGTTTTGTTAGAGTCGGGCAAATCCCAGATCTTCAGCATCTCCGCTGCCGGGGTGATGCCGGCAATCGGCTCCTTGGCAAATGACCAGGCATAGGCAAGGGCACCAATCAATTTGCCATCAATGTACACCGGGCTGCCGGACATCCCGGCGATGACGCCGGTCTTCTCCAGTCCGGCACCGGCAAGACGGGCAAGGATGAGGTCACCCCGTGGGGAGGTGCGGTGTATCACATCAATTATTTCAACATCAAACTCCTGTGGTTTTGTCCCGGAAAAGACCGAGTAGCCGGTGCCCTTCATCCCAGGTCTAATCTCATCAACCGGCATAACTTTGATTCCAGGATAGGCAGGCATAAATGTGAGAGCCAATATCAAAGTCAAGAGGAGAAGCCACCGTTTTGAATTCATTTTACCTCTTGCCATTGACATTTTGATTGTAGCCTCGGGCAATGGCAACCAGTTGTTCAGCAAGGGCAACCGGGTCCTTGCCAATCAGAAGAAACAGCGGTTCCTTTCCCCAGCCCTTGGTTTCATAAACAATTTCGGGGACACCTCCGCCGGTTGATGATAAAATCTCTTTCACCTTCCAGGTTACTGACATCTTGTCCTTGCCAATTAACTCTATTGGTTCTTTTGACCGGTCAATCATGCCGATTTGCTTTTTCTCCACTTTTGCCCATTCGGTAACAAACTGGTGAATCCTTTCGTTCCAGCGGAAGTTCAGGGCGGAGCGGATTTCTTCAGAGTATTTGTGGAGTTCGATGATGAGCCGGGCAAGGTGGTCAGAGGCACCGAAGCGAACCGGACCAGCGGCTTTGGGAAGGTTGTTAACCACGGTGATTCTGCCATCAACCGCAGCCACATCCTCCGGGCTTTTGGCACCACTCAGGGCAAAGGCGATGTTGGTCCTCACCTCTGGGATTAAAGGGACAATCCCCGGGCATTGTTCAATTTTTCTGACCGCCAGGTCAAGGCGCTCGAGAACAAATTCACGCTCTTTATCGTCCATTCAATTTAATTGTCAGCGTTGAGTTTCCTCGGCAGGACCCCCCTTTAATGCGGCATCAACCGTTGCCCAGATCTCCTTAAACTCCTTCATATTGAGGAGCGTGACCCCGATTTTGAGTGTGGGGGGCGCCCAGCGCACGCCGGTCAAGAGGTTCGCTATTTCCACCCTTTCTATCCGCCCGAGCCTCTGCATAAATTTTTCCTGGAGCAGGTCGTGAAGGTTCTGCCAGCCCACTGGTGTTAGTCTGTTGGTGGAGCCAAACAAAACGATGCCTTCACTCTTCAGCCGGAAGGAGACCGCATCCCGAAAGTAGTTGGCAAGTGCAATCTTATTCTGCGGCTCGGCGATGAACCAGGCGGTCTTGAGGGCGTTGTCAAAGACAAGGAAGATTTCCTGATTGCCAAAGGTGCTGCGGAAGTTCTGCTGCAAGGGGGTCTTGTTTTTAAAGGCGTTGTCGTAAAAGGTTTTGAGCAGTCCGGAATTGGTGAGGATTTTCTGGGCGGTTTTGTCCGCATAGATTTTCTCAAAGCCGTAGTTGCTCATAATGGTGATTAAGGGGTCAGAGGAGGTAAACGCGGGCAGGCTGGAGAGCATCAGCCCGCAACCAAAGCCCGGGCTCAGCCGATTAAATGAGATCTCCATTGACCGCAAGGTCTCAAAACGCAACCGTTCAGGCATAGTTCCTCCTTGGGATGTCCATCTTAACGCATGAGTGTGGGGTTGAGGGCGATTGCCTGTTCCAGCGCCTCAACCGCCTTTTCCTTAAGCCCCTTGTCACGATAGGCGATGCCCAAGTTGTGCCAGGCACCGGCATGTTTGGGGTTAATTTTGATTGCCTCTTGATAGGAGTGGATGGCGCTGTCCAAATCCCTCAGTTCGTAATAGGCGCGCCCCAGATTGTAATGGGCAGAAACAAGCCTGGGGTCATATTTCAGCGCCTCTTGATACCAGGTGATTGCCTCCTTAAACCGCCTCTCTTCAAGGTGGATGTTGCCGAGGGCGAGAAAGGCAGGGATGTAGTCGGGTTTGATCTCCACCGCCTTTTTAAGAGCGGCAACCGCCTGTTCAAAACTGCCCATTTTTTCCAAAGCGATGCCCAGGTTGAACAGCGCCTCGGGAAAATCCGGATTGATTGTCAGCGCCCTTTTATAGGCGGCAACCGCCTGGCGCCAGCGGTAGGTCTGGGAATGGGCGATGCCAAGGAGATAGGGGAGCGAGGCATAGTTAGGTGCGTAAACCATTGCCTCTTCAAGAACCTTTATCGCCCTATCCGGTTCGTTCTTGCGAATGTAGCAGAGGGCAAGGTTAGCATAGGTCTCGGGTGAGTCAGGGATAAATTCCAGGACCCGGAGGTAGTGGGCAATCGCCTTGTCCCATTCGGCGCGGGAGAAATGGTAACTTGCCAGTGAGGCGTAGGTAAGTCCAATCAGGTCAGTGGTGGTGAGGCTCTGCCCGGTAAACATCGGCTCAAAGCTAAGGGGCACAGGTTTTGTGGGGTCCCAGTAAACCGAACGGTTTGTTATCAACACCTCAATTAAGATAACACCCTCCTTATAGATGTAACGGACAGGGAAGCCGAGTCGGGTAATAAGCACCGTATCAAAAACCGCCAGTCCGAGGGCGTTCCCGGCGCTGGGTCGGTCCGAGAGATAGGCGTCAATGACGCTGGTCAAAAGAAAGCCGGTTGGTGCGAGCCGGGAGCGCTTCAGCGCAAAGAGCCTTTCCCTGACCCCGATGAGGAGGCGGAACTGGGGCTCAAAACCGGCACCGCTCTCGGTGAGGTTGCTCAAACTCAGCACCTCCGTCACCGCGGGCGCAGCAAATACCTGTTCAAAGATATTGTCAAGTTTGCTGCCGTATTGTTCAAATTCGGTAAGGGCGCGGAGCCCGGCAACGATGAGCATGATGTAGGCAAAGGCGTATGCCTCACCTATCAGGCTGGTGCCCAGTTCCAGCGCCTTGAGCAGTTTTTCAGTGGAGTCGGCGATGTTGCGGGGCAGCAAAACGGTGCAGGGGTGGATTTCCAGGAAACGGGCGGCGGCAGATGCGGGCAGGATGCCCAGGGCGCGCTGGATGAGCTCCTCGCGGCGATTGATGTCAAAACTGGTTTTGTGCAACTGCTCTTGGAGAAGGAGCGCCTCGGCATAGGCGCGGTGACTCTCCAGGGTCTGGGCAAGGGGGTTGTCGGGCTCTTTGGTTTTGGTTGCGGTCAGGAAGGAGCCACCTGTGCCGTTGCGCCAGGCGCTCAGCCTTTCGGGATGCAGGAGGGGCAGATCCTCAGGAAACCTCGCCCGGCTCTGCTCAATAAGGAAGTCAACCGCGGCGAGCGCCTCTTGCACCAGTTCCTCTTCAGGCTTTTCCTCTGTGCTCATAAGGTGATTGCCATTGCCATTTCAACCAAGACTAAATAAAGATAGCAAAAATTTAGCAACGGTCAAAAAAGCCCCTGCCCTTTTTGACAAGGGGCGATATTTTTAATATTTTTACCTGTTGGATGAGATAAAACTGCGCTACGGCACAAATCCGCATCAGCGGACCGCCCGTATCTATGTCCCTGAGGGCAAACTGCCCCTAAGGGTGCTTAACGACTCTCCCAGTTACATCAACATCATTGACGCCTTAAACTCCTATCAACTGGTAAAGGAACTGAAGGAACTCACCGGTCTGCCCGCGGCGGCAAGTTTCAAGCACACCAGCCCGGCAGGTGCGGCAATCGCCAAACCAATCGATAAGGATCTTGCCCGCTCCCTTTTTGTACCTGACCAGGAGCTTTCACCCCTTGCCTGCGCCTATGCCCGGGCACGCGGGGCTGATAGGATGTCAACCTTTGGGGACTGGGCAGGGTTTTCTGATGTGGTTGATGTGCCCACCGCCCTCTTTCTTTCCAAGGAGATTTCTGACGGCTGCATCGCACCGGGGTACGAGCCCGAGGCGCTGGAGATTCTAAAAACTAAAAGGGGAGGGAGGTTTCCAATTCTTGAGATTGACCCAGAGTGGCAGCCGCCGGTGATGGAGATAAGGCAGCTCTTTGGAATCTTCCTTGAACAGGAGCGCAACAACGCCCGGATTGATGAGAGCCTGCTTGGGGATGTGGTAACCGTGAAAAAAACGATTCCGGAAAATGCCCGGCAGGATTTGCTCATCGCCTATCTTGCCCTGAAATACACCCAGTCAAACTCGGTCGCAGTTGCCTATGACGGTCAGGTTATCGGTGTTGGCGCCGGTCAGCAGTCAAGGATTCACTGCACGCGGATTGCCTGCGCCAAGGCGGACAAGTGGTTCTTAAGGCTCCATCCCAAGGTCTTGAATCTCAAGTTCAAGAAAGGGACAAGCAAGGGTGAAAAGGCAACCGCAGTTGATGTGTTTCTTGAGGAAAACGCCTCCCTTGAGGAAAAACGCATCTGGGAGAGGCACTTTGCCGAAGAGCCTGAGCCCATCACCCCTGAGGAGAAGATGGAGTGGCTTTCCAAATTTGACGGCATCTGCCTCGCATCGGATGGGTTTATCCCGTTTCGGGACAACATTGACCGGGCGGCAAAAAGCAATGTCAAATACATCATCCAGCCGGGCGGCTCAACCCGTGATGAGGGCATCATCCGGGCGGCTGATGAATACGGGATGGTGATGGTCTTTACCAAACTCAGACTGTTCTATCACTGAAAACTCTGATTGTAACGCCAACCCCCAAACAGGTCAAAAGACCGGTCTAAAATAGGGGAGGGTGGGGGGGACGAGCCCCCTTCTTCTATCGCCTTAAAAATCAAACAGTTATATAATTATACCCAGAGACAGGTTTGTAAGAATGTCTTTAGATAGCGGCTAAATGTTCCAAAGCAAACTCAAATTTTTTGACTTTGCCAGAATTACTGGTTAAAATATAGTATAGATAAAAAAGAAAAAATGACTATTGCCGAGTTTAGACAACGGTTTGGTGAGATTAAGAAACTCGGATGGGTTCCGAGCAAAAGACGAGGACCAACAGGTGTCGGGCATACCTTTGAACAACTTATGGGTTTAACCGAGAATAATATTGCTTTGCCCGACCTAGGGGAAGTAGAATTAAAGACGCATCGAGTAGATTCAACATCTATGATAACATTATTCACTTTTAATCGCCGAGCATGGAAAATGAATCAACTGGATGCAGTGAGAAAATTTGGCGTGCCTGATGAAAATGGACGATTGGGGCTTTACTTTACTATGTCCAGGATGCCTAATAGCGCGGGGCTTTTTCTTCATATCGACGAGGCTGCAATATCGGTTAGGCACATATCTGGTGTCGTTGTGGTAGAATGGCGGCTTACTGACCTTGCCCGGCAGTTTATGGCAAAGGTGCCGGCTCTTATTCTCGTGAGTGCCCAGAGTGAAATCCGAGGGGATAAAGAATGGTTTAGATTTACAAGAGCAAGGTTGTTGCGAGGCACTTCACCAAGCATTATTAAAGACCAAATTGAACAAGGCAATATTCTTGTTGACCTAAGGTTGCATGATAAGGGGACGCGCGCCCGGAATCACGGAACTGGCTTTCGCACTCCAGAATCAAGACTTGAGCGCCTTTTCTCCTATATAGAAGAATTATGAAAAAGAAGACTGCAAAAAACCAGCCACAATTTTTGGCTAAGGAAGGTGCAACAATTTCCTTAGTCCCTACGCGGCTACAAATTGGTTATACCCGGATATGCGATTGCCCGTCACGAAAATTAAATTGTCTTACCCCAAAAGAATGGATTAAACATCAAGTGGCAATTTGGGAATGCTATTATGAAAAGCGAGATATTCGGGATAAGGAGGTTCATCCAGCAGCCTTTCCAATTTCACTGCCTGCCAAATGCATTGAATTATTTACTCATCGGGGTGAACTTGTCCTTGATCCATTTGTTGGAACTGGATCAACGTTGGTTGCTGCTCAGGATTTAGAAAGAAATGCAGTAGGATTCGACCTGAATCCAAAATATGTTTCCCTAGCTAATATGCGGGTGAGCAAAAAAACGCTGTTTGATTCACCTACAAGACAGTTAGCTATCTGTGCTGATGCTCGAGATATTCCCAAATACTTAGATGAAGGGACGGTTGCACTTTGTGTAACCTCCCCCCCTTACGCCAATATGTTAAATACGCCGAGAAAGAATAAGAGCTTGCGGAGCGATTTAAGGAAAAGGCATTATCTCAAGGTTCTTCAGTATTCTGATGACCCGCGTGATTTGGGCACAATGGAAATGCCGCGCTATGTTGAGGCGCTGGCCGAGATTTATAAAGGGATTCTGCCTCTACTAAAACCTAAGGCGCACTGTGTGATCAATGTCAATGACCTTTGGCAGAATAATAAAAGGACACTAATACATAAGCATATAATAGATGCTTTGGAGTCGGTTGGCTACGAACTCCGCAACATAATCATCTGGGACAAAAGAAACCTTGTCAATAAAGTAGGAATTTTCGGCTGGCCTAACAATTACATAACACTTAGCATAACATTTGAATATATCTTAGACTTCTGGAAACCGGCATAATTTTTCTGCCCGGTGAAGAGGTGCTGGTAGTAATAAAAAGGCGGGCATCTTGCCCGCCTTTAATGATGTTTTGGGTTATTGGGCTACGATAAGTTTGCCGCTGAATGTTGACTGGTTGAGGGTAAGGCGGTAGAGGTAGATGCCAGAGTTAAGCCTTTTTTCTATGCGCAGTTTGGTTTCACCTGACGCAATCCCAGAGAATTTTTTCAGGAGTCTGCCATCAGGAGAATGGAGGAGGAGTTGATAGGGTGTGCCTGGCTGGGCGTTGAAGAGAAGCTCGGCTTTGGTCCGAACCGGGTTAGGAATAATGCGCAGTTGCGGTTTGAGGTTATACGCTTTTTTCTCCTGTATTCCCACCAGGTCAAGGATATTCACCTCAGCGCCCTGATAGGCAGGATAGGATGAGTCGGCAGGAACCATTTCGGTGCTCTGGGCATAGACAACAATCTTGCACTTTTCCTCGTTCCAGTTGGAGTTGATGGTAAATGGCAGGATTACCGAATCAGCAGCACCGGCAGGGATTGTCAGGACCGTTCCGGTCTGGTCAGGGATGTAGTCGCGGCAGACATGGTTGTGCCAGGGGTCGCCGTTGGGTGCAGCATAGTAGATGGAGTCTTCTGTAACAACAACCGAGACACGGGCGGTCAGGTCTTCGGTGGAGTCGTTCTGAATCAATGCTTTGATTTCACCTTCGCGGGTTGCTGGGTCGTAATTTCCAGAAAGGGTAATCAGGACCGGGGTTGGGACCGAAATCTGGCTGGCAACATAGTTGCGCCAGAGGTTGTAGTTGTAGCCGCGCTGTCTGCCATCAACCCAGAGCCAGGGTGTGGCATAGGAGCCGTTGTAGGGCGGAGGATACATCCGCCATTTTGCCCTTGCCTCGGCAGAGTAGAGCGGATAGGATGAACTGACATGCCATTCTACCGCAACCACATAGCCGGCATAGTCATAGCAAATCTGGTCCAGCACACTGCTGGCTGTGGCACAGGAGCCTCAACCTTCAGAATAGGCTTCCTCACAGACAACCACGCGCTGATAACCAAGCGCCATTGCGGCGAGGAGGAGTGTTAAAACGGTCAGTTTCTTCATAAGGTTCTCCTTTCAATAGTAAATTTAACCAGGGTTTTTTTCCTGTCAATCCTTTGATTTTATGCCCAGCGCCTCAAGGACGGTATCCTTGCCCGCATTCAGGCGCCAGAGGGCAAAGTTGCCAAGAACCCTGATGGTGTAGCGGACAGGCTTGCTCCCGGGTTCTTGGACCTTTAGCAGCAACGGCAAAGAGGCAAACCGGGCGATGCCGGCAAGGAGAAACATTATATCGTAGTTGTAGAAGTCAAGGGTGAAGAGGGTGAGGTGAAAGGGGGAGAGGAGCTGAGCGACCGTGCCGGCAAAGATGGCGGCGATGAATGCACCCAAGCCGGTAACGACCGAGTAGATGGCAAAGTAACTCTCCTTGCGCACCGGGTTGTCTGCCAAATCCAAGAGGAGGTTCCAGAGTCCGAGGTTGGCACCGGTCCAGACCGTGCCGTTAAGAACCGCATCTATCCAGATGGGCAGGCGGAACTTTGGTGTTGCAAAAAGCCAGAGAAAGGGCATCAGACCGACAAGGGCAAAGTTGAAGACCGTAACCGGTCTTGAGCCAAACCGGTCAATGACCCTGCCCCAGAAGAGTTGGAAAAGGACACCGATGACGCCGCCAATCATTGAGTAGATGGCGATGGCGGCAAAACTGAAGTGCAAATTTTTGATAAGATGGACAAGGTAGAATGGCGATGCGAGGGTGCCGGTGAGAAACCAGACCCCAAGGAAGACGGTCAGGCGCCGGAACTGGGGCTCGTGCAAGGGACCGATGAATATCTCCTTCAAACTGGGTGCTGGTCTTTTGGGCAGGTGTGGCTCGGGCTGGCGGGTTAAAAGAAGGGTTGAGACCAGACCGAAACTGACCGCAAGGGTAAAGGCAAGCGCATAACCGGAGACCTCCTGACCCCACGCCTTTAACCAGTCCATTCCCCTGCCCGCAGCATAGGCAACAAAGACACCGCTGACATTGAGGATGGCATTGCGCAGACCGAAAAACCTTCCTCTTGTTTCTTCAGGCACCAGGTCGCTTATCCAGGATGTCCAGACCGTGCCGGCAATCGCCATCAGAACGCTGGAGAGCATTACCACCAAGAGGAAGAGTTCTATTTTAAATCTGATGCCAAGGAGGAGGAAGGGGACAAACAAGAGATAGACCGTCCTGCCCAGTCCCGCGGTCCAGAGAACTATTGGTTTGCGCGCACCAACCCGGCGCACAAGATAACCGGCAAGAAAACTGAAACCGCTCACTAAGGCGGGGATGGCGCTCAAAAGGGCGATTTGAAATGAGTTGGCACCAAGATAAAGCGCAAGTCCGGCAAGGAACATACCGCCGGCAAGGGTGGTGTAAAGGGTGGCAAATGTGCCTTCAATGATTGAGATTTTCAGACCGCGGTTGATTGCGCTCTGGTTAAGCCCGTTCATCAAAGAAGATTTTTTCTGCCTGATAGGAGCTGCGCACCAAGGGTGCGGCAAAAACCTGTCTGAAGCCCATTTTTCTTCCCTCCGCTTCAATTTCCTTGAACTCATCAGGTGTCCAGTAAAGGGCAACCGGTAGGCATCTACGGTTGGGTTGAAGGTATTGACCGATTGTAACAATATCGCAGCCGGCACTGCGCAAATCTGCAAGGGTCTGCAAGACCTCTTGTTTTGTCTCGCCCAGTCCGAGCATCAAGCCGCTCTTGGTCAGGAGGGTAGGCGCCATATTTTTGACCTTTTTTAGCACCCCAAGCGACTGGTGATAGGATGAGCGGTGGTCACGGACCAAAGTTGAGAGCCGCTCAACCGTCTCAAGGTTATGTGCGAAGACATCCGGACCGGAATCAACCACGAGGTGGAGCAACTCTTCCCTTCCCCCGAAATCAGGAACAAGGACCTCTATTTTGATTTGAGGGTTTTGAGATTTCAGGATTTTGACCGTTCGGGCAAAGATACCTGCACCGAGGTCAGAAAGGTCATCACGGTCAACCGAGGTTAAAACCAGATATTTCAAGCCCAGTTCCTTTACCGCCTTTGCCACCCTTTGAGGTTCATCAGGGTCAATTTTACCCTGAGGGTTGCCGGTTTTAACAGAGCAGAAACGGCAGTGCCTGGTGCAGATATCACCCAAAAGCATGATTGTGGCGGTGCCTGAGTTCCAGCATTCGCTAAGGTTGGGGCAGCGGGCAGAGCTGCAAACGGTGTTAAGGTTGTACTTTGAAATGATGGCATTGACCCGGTTGAACTCTTCACCAAGAGGCAGTCTGGTTTTGAGCCAGGAGGGTTTACGCACCTTTTATGTGGTAATCTTCAAGGCGCGGCGCGGACAGTTCCAGACACATTCAAAACAACGGATGCATTCTGCCTGGTTTGGGTCCTCAAAAGGCTCAATATCGGTGGGACAGACCCGGCGGCAGATTTTGCACTGGTTGCAAGTGGCGGCATCAAGTTTTAACCGCATTAGGCTTATCTTGTTAAAGAGGGAGTAGACCGCGCCAATCGGGCAGACAAGGCGGCAGAAAGGGCGCCTGATTGTAATCGCTGCCCAGATGACGAAAAGGAGAATGCCGACCTTGAGATAAAAAAGCCAAGAGACAAGCGCCCGCAATCCCTGAACCGGGTCCCAGAGGACCAGAGGGATTCCGGCTTCAAGGGTTCCCTGAGGGCAGAGTTTGCAGAACCAGGGTTCGGCAGTAAGAAATGGCACAACAACGGCAACAAGGAGTAAAAAGGCGAATTTTAGACCGGTTGCGGGCAGAGACACCTTCACCAATCGGTCGAGCAAAAGAACTATCAGCACTGAGATAAGAACAAACAAAAGCCCAAGTTCTGCACCGGCAAACGGACCGAGATGAACCGGTTTGCCAAAAAGGCTGAGAGCAAAACCAAGGGGTGCAGCAATTAAGATAACCGGTAGACCACCAACAAGGCTGAAAAGTGTCATTGCTATTACGCCGCTGGCAATGCCGAGGTTGATTTCATGCTTGAAGGCAACTAAAAGCCCGAGTCCAATCCCAACAATCATTCCGCCAAGCCACCAGCGTTTTGGCAAGTCGCTTTTTCCCTTGAGGGGAGTATAAAGCAGAAGCACCATAAACGGCAGCCAGGCAAAAAGGAGTGATTTCCAGATAGCGATATGGATAAAAATGGTAAGCAATATTACCGCAATCAAGCCGATGAAGCCAATGATGGCAAAGGAAATCCAGCGTTTTGCCTTTGCGCGGGGTCCTGATTTAATTTTATAAAGTAAGTCCTGCCACAAACCAAAAGGGCAAACCCAGGCGCAGGCGGTTCTACCAACAAACGCACCGATAAGGACAAAAAAACCAATTATCACCCAGGGAACATTCTGCCACCAGTAAGTGCCTTTCATTCCAATAATCTGTTGTAGAGAGCCGAGCGGGCAGGCAAAGACAGAAAGAGGTCCGCCATAGCAGTTAAGAACCGGTTCAGGGATTGATTTGAGAAAGCCAGAATAAATGATTTTATTCTGAATATAGGCAAGGATGTAGCCGTTTAAGATAATGGTAGCGGCAATCTGACCGATACGGTAGGGTGCGATTCTTCTTTTAGGCATATCTCAAGGGTCTACACGAGACCCATACAGGAGAGTCATATCTGGGAGGCAAAGCCGTGGATAACCGTTAGCATCCCTAATTTGATACCGAGGGCTACTGCTGCGGCACCGACAGCTGCTAAGGCAATTATGATAAACCGCCGCATTTTATATTCGGCTGATTAACTGTAATTTCACACCCCGGAAAGGTGCCTCATAACGGCAGACCCCGCCCGAACAGGTGTAGCCGCCCTTTTCCGCACCTATTCTTAGTCTGAGGACATTGCGCTCATTGATGTTGTAAACCGTTTCAAATATAGGCCAGGATTTCTGGTTGTCATAGCGCTTGAGCGAGTCCTTGTCAACACCCTGCCAGCCAAGTGTAAAGAGCCACTTTTCACCACAGCCATAGCTGAAAGAGATGAGCGGTTCGTGATACAGCCAGTGCGCACCTTTGGCGGTATCGGTCGGCCTTTCATCAACCCAGCCGAACTCTGCCTCAAGGGCAATGGTATGTTGACCGAAGAGATAGTTAATCATGATACTCGGTCGGTCGGTGATGCGCTGGTATGTTCCTAATTCAATGTTTTTTTGCAGCATATGATTGAACTTGCCTTCAAATGTCCAGTTAGTGCCAAGTGAATAGCGCACCTTTGCCTCGGCTTCAACCACACCGGCGCTGGTGTCGTCGTGGACAAAAAGCCTGCCTAAGTTGGCTTCAAGATAAAGTGCGGTTAAGGGCATCCCTGAGACCTGCAGGCCAAAACCCCGTTCATCAACACCACGGTTGATTGCCACCCCGGATTTTATTGGTGTGGGCGGGTCATTGTAATGGTAAACTCCAGAGGGAAACCCGAGGCGGGTGTAATCAACGAACTGCCCGACAAAGGAAATCCCGGCAAGGCTGATACCGGTATTTATTAGATAACCAAAGCCCTTTTCCCTGCCGCCAATCCCTGGTCTTGTTCCCAACCGCCAGCACGCCTCACCACCTATCATCGCTGGGCCGAAATCCAACCGGACATCACCGCCAAAGAGTTCGGTAAATGCCTTTGCGCTTGGGTCAACATCGCGGTTAATCCGGACATACCTTGAACCAAATGCGAAAAACTTCCTTGGTCTTGAAGTCAAATTCGCACCCAAGACCTGGTCGGTGGTATCAAGTTCATTCATTATTTTATAGGTGTTTTCCTGAAAAAAGACATCGCGTAATCTGGCACCAAGAAGGGTTATTTCGCTTTTGAAAGGCAGGTTTATTTTGCCCATAAGCCCGTGTAGGCTTTTGTAATGCCGGAAGTCGTCATCGGACGAGGAGGAGAGCGTCAGACCTTGACCAAAGGTGGTAAAGAATCTGCCCAATCTGATTTCCAGTTCCTGCGGATTATAGCCAATGGAGTAATCAAACAGGCGCAAGGGTCTCCGCACCGCGGGGCTATGCTTTGATGGCTCAAACAAAAGAATGCCCAGTTCGGCATCAAAATCGGCGTAGCGGGCGGTTAAATCCAGTTTATCTTCAAAATGGGTTGCCCACTGCTCCTGATACCCCCAGAATTCTGCCCGGTTGACACCCTGAATGGTAAAGTCAGCAGCGAAGATGGCGATGGTGAGGAGGAGAGGGGTCACCGGCACCGTCTACTCCTCGGCTCCCCCATCGCCACCCCAGTGGAGGAACGCCTTTTCCAGTCGCTCGGGACAAGCCTGCTCATTTATGTTCCTGAGTGTCCTCGCCAGTTGGCTCCTCTTTTTTTTCTTCCTCAGGTAGCCATTTGCCTATCTCCTCAGCGATTTTTTTCTCGTCGCCCTTCTTATACCCGATATGGGTATAGACAATCTCGCCCTGCATATTTATCAGATAGGCGGTGGGTTTGATGATGATGTTATACGCCTTTTTCACTTTCTGCTCCTGGTCAAGGAGAATAATATACGGCCACTTTTTCGAAGAGACAAACGCCTTTACCCTTCCCTCATCACTGGGCTTATCAACCGAAAGGGCGATAATCTGCAAGCCCCGCTCTTTCAGCGAGTCGTAGACCGGGACAAGTGCATCCAGTTCGGCAATGCAGTTGACGCAGGGCAAGTCCCAGCATTCCATATATACCGGTCCGTTTTTTAAGAGTTCAGAAAGGGTAACCTCATTGCCTTTGATATCAAGGAGGGTAAAGTCAGGCGCCTTTTCATACTTGGGTTCTTCCTTTTCCTCAGCGCGTACCGCACTTAGGGCAAATATCAGGGCTGCCAAAATCATAAATTCTCTTCTCATCTTGCCTCCCCTCTTTTAATTCTTCTTTTGACCGCAGTCTGCAACACCGCCTTGGTAGCAAAATCCTGAACCGAAACCACCACACCCACGCGATCGGGATTATAGCCACTGACACTGGTTGCCAGTAATGTGTCAAAATCCTGTCCGAACTTAAGGTTAATCGGGATGCCGAAACTATCACCAATAACCTGACGTACTGTCATCGGTGAATAGGTTGTGTCCCCGACTAAAAATGAGTAATAAGGCACACTGTCCTCATAAACAATCGCCACCAGCCTTAGGCTGGTCACTGTGTCGATCACCGAGTCGGTCGGGGTGATACTTATCCTGATTTGCAGCGTAGCCGAATCAATAGTCGTGCTGGTGCTGTCAATTACCATCTCCAGCCAACTCTTGCGGGAACGGGCGGCATCAATCATGTCTTTATACACCGGATAAAATGAGTCCGGCACAGTAATCTGGGGCGAGCGCAATGTTCCATCAAAAAAGGCAAGCGGTGCCTCAAGGCCAACACCATACCATTCACTCCTTGCTTTGCCTGCCCGCGATGCGAGTTGCTGATGGGTTTCGCCTGAGTAGTAAATTACAAAAGCCATTGAATCTCCGTAAAGAGACTTCAGGCTGTCAAGCGCCCGCGCCGCGGACGCACAGTACTCTCATTCATCCAGCGGGGTGGAAAAAAGTTCAACTAGAACCACTCGGTTCGCCTCGCGGACAATCAGCGGTGCATCTGAACAGGATATCGTAATCAGTCCCGCAGCGATGCCGGTAAAAATTAACAACCGTTGTTTCATAGAAAAAATCATAATTCCTGCCTGATTTCAGTCAAGAAAATCCACAGCGGATGCAAAGAAACTTAGCAATAAACCATTGATAATGTGAGTGAATTATTTGACAGAGAAAGGAAAACAGGTCAATCTGTTATAGATGGCAAAAATGAATAATGTTCTACTATTGTTGATAATTGTGATGATAGGCTCTGCCACTGAATGGGATAGTATTATCAGGTTGACCGATAATAACCGAACTCAAGTTTTAGGGTTGAGTTATCAGAAAAGCATCGCAGTTGACCCTGATGGGAATGTCTGGGTGTTCTGGCAGGATCAGCGCTCAACACCTTACCAAATCTGGCTACGTAAATTTGACCGGGTAAACCGGATATGGCTGCCGGAATCGCAGTTGACCCGGATTTCTGCTCAGGCAAATCCACCTTCAGCTGCCTGTGACCAGAGTGGGAATGTCCATCTCGCTTGGCATATCGAGGGCGGGCAGTATGCGGGGATATGGTATAAGAAATGGGATAAAAGTCAGGGAAGATGGCTTGGCGACACTCTATTAGTGCCGGCAGTTTTGCCTTATCTACGCAAGAACCCGATAATTGCGACTCAACTTGGGGGCAATGCTGTCCATATTGTCTGGTTTGGCAACCCAGATACCGGCGGGCTTTATCAGGTTTTTCACAAGGAGTATCGCCCCACTTCCGGCTGGCTTCCTTATGAGCAGGTGAGTTCGGCTATCTGTCCACATGAAGCCGCCGCGGTTGCGGTTGACTCTAACAACAACCTAGCCGTAGTTTGGCTGGGTCAGGATTTTGGCAGTCAGCGCAATCAGGTTTTCTGCCGTCGCAGAATTGATGGCGTCTGGCAGAATGTGGAACAGGTGTCTGAATTTCCGGGTGATTTAGCACAGTATTCTCCATGTGTTGCTGTTAGTGCAAATGGAAACTGGCATGTTGTCTGGGAGGGGACGGTTACCGGTCAGATGTACCGGCAAATATATCACCGTTTACGCACTCCTAATGGCTGGAGTCAAATCTTTATGGTCAGCCGCGGAGTAAGTTATCAACAGGGGACACCTTCAGCATCCTGTCGCGAGGAGAACGAATGCCATATTGTCTGGCGTGGTAAAACCCAGGCATCGCCTGATAACTTTCAGTTGTGCTACTCCTTCAGAGACAAGTATGGCAACTGGAGTCTGCCTGAGCAGTTGACAGAAATTGACAACGGTAATATTGACCGACCGGCACTTGTCTGTGATTCTGGTTATGGGCTCCATATCGTTTATCAGGATGAAAGTTCGGGCAACATTGATGTTTATTATCTTTACGGCTGGATAGCAGGGATTGGGATTTCCGAGGGAAGACCAAAATGGCATAACAAACTCTTGCGAATCCAAAGGGAGATGCCCAAATTTTTAGATGGGGCAAATGTTTACAATTCCCTTGGGCAGTTAACCGGTAAAATAGGCTCCAGGATTGGGAGTGGCATTTATTTGATTGAAACGAATAACACAGGGTGCAGGCGGATCGAAAAGGTAGTTGTTTTCCGTGAGCCGCGATAGAGGTTTGAACAAGGAAAGGTAAAAGGAGGGGGCGATGAATTACGATGAGGAGAAAAGGTGGTATGTGTCTTTCTGCGGCTCATATTGCCGCACCTGTAACTGGTATACCGGCAAAATCAGGCAAGTATTTAGTTCGGCGCTTGGTTTGCTGGAGGAGCACGGTTTTGGAAAACTTTTGGAAAATAAGGTTAATCGGAATGAACTGAAAAAGGGGCTGAAGATGCTTGCCGGTGCCGGAATCTGTTCGGGATGCAAGGCGGAAATTGCAGAAAATGACAGGTGCTCTATTCGCCAGTGCTGTTACAAAAAAGGGTTTTATCTGTGCAGGGAATGTTCCCAGTTTCCATGTAAACTGTTAAAGGAAAACCCGGGTGTAATAAAGTTTCACTGTATCGAGAACCTGATTGAGATCAGAGACAAGGGCATCAAAACCTGGATTGACCGTCAGTGGGCAGAGATGCGGTGATTGAAATTGTCAACCTCACCGAGAAAAACCTGATAGATGCACCTGAGTGGCAAAGCCATCCTTATAGTTGTAAATTTTGTCTGTATTGGGAATTTCCTGAGGAATGTACAGACCCTCTGTCAGAGGTTAAAGAGGAACGGTTGGAACGGAAGCGGTTATGGGTGCGCTGGGTGAGGCGGGAGTTTGGTGACTGCGGCAAGTTAATCTATGTTGACTACAAGGCTGTGGGTTTTGCTGAGTTTGCACCAGCAAGGTTCTTACCCAATGCGGTGAGGTATCAGTCCGGACCGCCAAGTGATGATGCGGTGTTGATTTCTTGCCTCTTTATTCCGGAGAAAATCTATCAACATCAAGGACTGGGCAGTTTGATGGTTAAAAGTATTATCAGCGAAGCAAGGGCAAGGAACATCAAAGCCTTAGAAACCTTTGCTCGGAAAGGAAGGGCAGATAGCCCTTCAGGACCGGTTGAATTCTGGCAAAAGCACGGATTTGCGATTCTGCGTGATATAGATGAATTTCCACTGTTGCGTCTACAGTTGTAAGTGTTGTTAACGACCGCGCCAGAAACGGAGTTTAGCAGTGAGGACCAGATCACTGTGAAAGAGCCGGGCGGCGATGAATACGGTCAAGGCAGCAAAGAGGGTTATATAAACGAGCCCGAAGATAATCAGGGGATAATTGCCGAAGATTAATGCTTGCGGCACAAGGAAGGGATAGGAAAAGGGGATGGCTAAGACAAAGATTTTTAGGGGTAACGAGAGGGTTTGAATATCAAAGAACATTGTAAAGAAGTAAGGCACCAGGCACAAAATCATCAAGGGGGCAATTGCCGCCTGCGCGCTTTTGGCGTCCTCAGAGAAAACCGCGAGGAGGGTAGCAAGTGCGAGCGCGGCGAGGATGGCAAGGAAAAGGGTGATGCCGATTAAAATCATCCCCTCGGGAGTCAGATTTAAATCTAAGGTTGATGCGATATTGGTGTCAATCGGCATCTGCTGCGGACGTTCGGAGAATGCGGTTGTATAATATGCCATCGCACCCATAAAGATGGCTGAGATGGCAAACGCGGCAATTGCTGCACCTAACATCTTGCCCAGAACGATTGATACCCGACTGATGGGCACGGTTAAAAGTGTCTCTAAGGTCTTGTTCTCCTTTTCCTGTCCGATTGATGCGGCAATCATCTGGCTGGCGTAGATGATCACCATCAAAAGGACAATCGGAATCAAAAATGTTTGGGCTATCACCACCCCTTGAATCAGTTCTGGAGTGCCTGGCGCCAATCTACCCTTCAACACTACATATTCGCTTGTTTTCAGCGGGTTCTCGATATTTTCCGGATTAAATTCCGGTGCCAAAGTTTGCAGATGACGCTGCGCCAGCCAAGAGTTAATCTGACCGAGTGCGGATTTGATTTTTACTCCACGCATCGTCTGGGCAAAGGAAAACCCTTTGATTACCGTATAGGTTTCTATTGTCGCTGGCTCAAATCTTTTAAGCCGCTCGTCAATACTTTCGGGCAGAACAATGAGCAAGGGGAAATTCTCCTTTTGTGCCCTGGTGATTGCCTGTTCCTTGGGTTCACTGATATTGGTGATTAAAAGTCCGCTTTGCTGCAGCCGGCTGATGATGGTATCACCGATTTCCGACTCCTCTTGAACCAGCACCAATGCGCGTTGCGGTGCCGAAGCCTTTTTTCTTTCGCCCCGGATTGCCCTGCCAATAAAGAGAAATAGCACCATTATAGCAAAAAAGGGCAGAAGCATCTTGCGGGTTAAGAGTTCGCGCATCTCCTTAAGGATTATCGTTCCCAATATCCTCATCTTGCCACCTTGAGAAATACCTCTTCAAGATTAGGGCTGGTGTATTGGGATTTCAGTTCGGCTGGGGTGCCGAGAGCGATAATTCTACCCTGCCTTATTATTGCCACCCGGTGAGAGAGAAACTCAACCTCGAGCATATTGTGCGACGATAAAAGCACAGTTGTACCTTTGCGGGCAAAATCCTTTATCCGCTGACGGATTTCGGTTGAGTTTTCCACATCCAGTCCTGATGTTGGCTCATCGAGAATTGCCAGTTTCGGCTCGGTCATCAGGGCTCGGGCAAGGAGGAGTTTCCGGACCATACCTTTGGAATAGGTGCTGACTTTATCATTGATTCTTCTGCCGAGGTCGGCAAGCTCCTTTCCCCTTTCAACCAGCCGGTCCCGCTCAGCCGTGTCTTTGGTATAAAATGTGGCCATAAAACGGAGATAATCAAGACCGGAAAGGTTGCGATATGCCCCTGCCTCCTCGGGCAGATAACTGATGACCTTGCGCACTGCTGCTTCCTGTTTGACCACATCCAAACCGAAAACGCTTACCGAGCCAGCCGAGGGTTTCAAAAGTGTGGCGATGACGCGCAGGGTAGTGGTTTTGCCCGAGCCATTCGGACCAATCAGCGCAAATATTTCATCAGGATGAATGTTAAAGGAGATGTTATCGACAGCGGTCAAGGAGCCATAGTTGCGCACAAGGCTTTTGACTGTAACTGCAGTATCCACACCGAATGATAATGATTAAAAAATCTGATGGCAAGCCTGGCAGTTGACCTTTATGGGATTTGACATGATTAAATTCTGGTTATACAATTAAAGCAATTGAGGAGAGGGTGTTATCATTATCGTTCCATGATAAAATAGTTGCCTTGGGCAACTAAAGGAGGTTAATGTGAGCAAAAAAAGCCTGATCCTGATGCTGGTAACAATTTTGCTGGCACGGGCAAATTGGGAAGCAGATTTCGCTCCCAATCGCTTCGTCGTCAAATTCCGAAGCGAGATTCAGGCATCGGTTTTTGGTGGTATAGTTCGCACCGGTATTGGTGAAATTGACCGGCTGAATGCAGACTGGGGTATTACCGGCATCTCGGCAGTCTTTCCCGAACCGGTCAATCAACTTGCAAAAGAGATGGGACTTAACAGGGTGTATCTTTTGAGCGCTGAGCAGCCAATTGACATCCAGAGCGCAGTGGGGCAATACGCCTCTCTGGATGTGGTTGAGTATGCCGAACCAGACTTCTGTGGGCGGGCATTGGCGCCCGCGCCCAATGACCCGAACTATGGAGAGCAATGGGGATTCAAGAACATAGGGCAACTGGTGGGTGGGAGGGGTGACCCTGGAACGCCCGGCTGTGACATTGATGCTGAACTCGCCTGGGACATTGAACGGGGAAGCCGGGACATAATCATCGGTAACCTTGACAGCGGCGCAGACATTGACCACGAGGAGTTTGTGACAAATTATCAGGCGGGTGTTCTCTGGCACAACTGGGCTGAGATTCCTGCCAATAATGTTGATGACGACAGCAACGGCTATATTGACGACACCTTGGGCTGGAATTTTGAGGACAGCACCCAGGCACATCCCAACGGCACCAACAATGTTGATGACAATAACGGTCATGGCACGCACACCACCGGCACAATTGCCGCCCATACGAACAATAACACCGGGGGTGCCGGGACCTGCTGGTATGGACAAGTAATGGCGGTGAAGGTGATTAATGCGCAGGGAAGGTTCTGGTATTCACATTTGTGTAAGGGCATTTACTATGCGGTGAACAATGGTGCCCGGATTCTCAATATGAGTCTCGGCGGAACCCAATATTCCCCCACTCTTGAAGCAGCGGTCAACTATGCTTGGAACTCGGGCGTTTTGCCAGTAGCGGCGATGGGCAACGACACGCTTAATGACGACAGCACTAAGTTCTACCCGGCAGGGTTTGCCAATGTGATTGCGGTCGGTGCGACCGCCAATGATGATGAGCGCATGGTTAAGAACCACAACGGCTCCTGGATGTACAGTATGTGGGGCTCCTGGATCGATGTGGCCGCACCGGGTAATAACATTTATTCAACGGTGCGTAACAACGGTTATGACTGGTGGTGGGGGACTTCAATGGCAGCGCCCCATGTCAGTGGCACTGCAGCGCTGCTTTTGAGCCGCAACCCGGATTTGAGTCCGAGTGAACTAAAAGACATCATTCAAAGAACTGCGGAGGATTTGGGTGCGCCAGGTTTTGATGTCTATTTCGGTCATGGCAGGATTAATGCTTATCAGGCGCTGCAAGAGGTGGAGTTTCTGCCCGGCTGGATCGCAGAGACACTCCTTGTGTCTGGTTATGAAGCCTGTTTTGAACCGGATATTGCAGTGGCTGGTGAAAATGTCCATTTGGTCTATTCGGACAAAGGCGGTGGTGGCAGGGAGCGGGGGCTTTATTATCTAAGGAGCACTAATGGCGGTAGAAACTGGGAACGGCCGCGCTTGCTCTCTTCTTATCAAGGAAGTCTGAGCGACTGGCATCCAAGAGTGGCGGTTCTGGGTAACAGGGTTGCTCTCGTTTTTCATGATTCAAGAGGGGGTTATTATGGTGTTTATTTCAAGCAAAGCACTGACAATGGGCAGAACTGGGGCAATGATCTCTTGGTAAGCGATTCAACAATGGAGTCCTATCGGGCAGATGTCTGTTTTGCCTCAGACACGATACATCTGGTCTGGAACTGTGGGTACCGGCGCAGCACCAATGGAGGGGCAAACTGGGATACAATTACCACCGGTGTCAGCGGTCAGGCGATAGCGGCGAGCAACAATAGGGTTTTTGTTGCCGGTCATCTCTCCTCGGCTGGCTCATATCAGGTTGTGGTGAGGCGGTATAATGGGACTTCCTGGGAGCCGTTAAGAGCGCTTGATACGAACTACACCTGCTTTCTCAATCCGGATGTGGCGGCTGATGGTAACAATGTTTATGTGGTCTGGGATGAGGAAAGGGACAGTGATGGAATCTCTGAAGAGATTGCATTACGCAAAAGCACTGATGGTGGTGCAAACTGGGGAAAGCATCAGCATATTGCCAATGTGGGTGAGAACTACACCTATCGTAACCCGCGTATCGCCGCCGGTAACAACCGGGTTAATCTGGTGTGGTGGGGTGACCGGGACAAGTACTGGTCGTGCGAGGTATATTACAAACGTAGCACCAATGCCGGTTTGAACTGGGGTAATACCTACCGGCTTTGTTATAACGGGGATAACGAGATGGATGAAATGCCGGCAATCGGGTTCTTTGCTGATACGGTTCATGTTGTCTGGGACCAGGTGGCATCGGGCACAAAGTCGGTTTATTACATTCGCAAGGGTGCGGGACAGCCGGGAGCGGTTGGAGAATTATTGCCCAAGCCGGAATTTGCCCTGAGGCTGAGTCCGAATCCGGTTCTGGGTCAGGCACGAATGCGATTAACTTTGCATGAGTCAGAACCGATTCGGTTGCGCTTATTTGATGTAAGCGGACGGGTGCGGGAATGCCCGGTTAAAATTACCAGCAAGGGCAACAGCACTGAACTCTGGTTTGACTGCACAAAAATACCTGCCGGGGTATATCTCCTTGAAATAAAGGCAGGAGGAAATCAGGCAAGGCAAAAAATTACAGTTCAGCATTAAGAGGTTCGGTTCGTTCTATATAGTGTAAATGTCTCTGTTGCAGATCTATTTTTTAGAACCGAAATGGCAAAGATTAGTGAGCTTTCTTTCTGGATGACCGCTTTTCGGAAAATTGTCTGCAAGATTCAGAGATTCAGCGTGTACGCCTCATCCGAGATGCTGCGGAAAACACCAGTGCCCTTGGTTATTTCACTACGCTCCCAATGTCTTTTCTCGGTTTTTGGGGTGGCGTGGGGTATTCAAGGTGATTGCTTTTAGAGAGTGGTGGTTAACAAACCCAGAGGGATTACAATCGCTAAGACAACCTTAAATGTGTTACGGGAGCACAACAAAATATGCAGCGGGCGTGCTCAGCACGCCCGCTGCATATTCTCCATTCTTACCGGGGCTAATGGATCACTGTCAGTTTCTCCTTAACAAGGAAATCACCTGCACGGAAATAGCAGAAATAGATACCATCAGGAGTGGGCGTTAGACCTTCATCAATATTCCAGGTAACACGGTAAAAGCCAGGTGCATGCCTGCCGTTTATTAGTACCTTGACAACCTCACCAGTACTGTTCAAGACCTTCAAGTCAACATTTGTTTCTTGTGGGAGATAAAATCTAATATTGACACGGGATTTAACCGGATTTGGCTGGATTGAGGCAATAGGTTGAAATGGAGGAGAATTGAATGCCCCCTCTGTTATTGCGCCTGGCTGCCTGATTTCAAATACATCACTCTCGTCGTAGGCAGCTGAATTGGCAGGGTTGCTTATCTTCACCTTGCAGTTGGTGCTGGGGGTATTGGGGATGGTCCATTGATAGTAGCCGTTATTATTGGCACTGGTGGCAATCAGGCTCCAGGTTGAGCCACCATCCGTGGAATACTCAATCTTCGCCTCACTAAAAACACCGGTCCAGTTCCAAGTGATATAATAGTGCCTATCCACTATCCAAATATCACCTGCCCTTGGAGAAGTTACAGTTATCTGCTGCGGCGCAATAGTAAATATGTCACTTTCATCATAGGCAGCAGGATTGGCAACATTGCTTATCTTCACCTTGCAGTTGGTGCTGGGGGTATTGGGGATGGTCCATTCATACTGCCCGTCATTATCCGCGGTAGCCGCAACCAGGCTCCAGGTTGAACCACCATCGGTGGAATACTCAATTTTAACTTCATTGAAAGCACCGGTCCAGTTCCAGGAAATATAATACCGCCTTCCTCCTATCCAGCTGATGCCTGCTACCGGGGAGGTCACGGTGATGGTCTGTTTATTTATCGCAAAAATTTCACTTTCCCCATAAACATTAGGATTTGCCGCATTGCTGATCTTCACCTTGCAGTTGGTGCTGGGTGTATTGGGGATGGTCCATTCATACTGCCCGTCGTTGCTGGTGCTGGCGGTAATCAGGCTCCAGGTTGAGCCACCATCCGTGGAATACTCAATCTTGACATTGGTGATTGAGCCAAGAGTTGTCCAGGTGATGTAGTAATGCCTGCCCACTATCCACTGATCACCGTTTTTCGGGGAGGTTATCTTGATTGTGTCTGGGGGTAAGGTGGTGGTGACGGTAAAATTGCTATCGCTGATATCATAGGAGTTGGGGTCACTGGTGTTGGTAACTCTTATCTTACAGGTGGTTGCGGAAAGGCCATTAGGGATATGCCAAGAATAACAACCATCATTGGTGGTGCTACTGGTGATAACCGTCCAGGATTCGCCACCGTCAGTGGAATACTCCAGTTTCACATTGGAAAAGCCACCGGTCCAGTCCCAGTGAATCGGGGCGTATTTATTGGCATAATAGGTCTCACCGCCATTCGGTCTTTTCACCTTTATAAATGGATGCTCAATAATGAAATTGCCATCGCTAATATCAAAGCAAGAGGGGTCGGATACATTCTTCACCCGGGCTTTGCAGTTTGTTGAAGGAGCGTTGGGAATGGTCCAGTAATGAGAGCCATCATTGGTAATACTTGCCGCTATCACCGCCCAAGAGCCACCGCCGTCAGTAGAATACTCCAGGGTTGCTTGGTTAAAGTCGCCAGTCCAATCCCAGTGAAGGGCATGATGCTCGCCCACTGTCCAGACCTCACTGCCATTTGGGGATCTGAGTGAAATTTCCGGTCTTGCTATCGTAAAACTGCTATCACTTACATCAAAAACTGCCGGGTTGCTCGCATCTGTGACCTTCACTCGGCAATTGCCACTGGGCGCATAGGAAACAACCCAGGCATAACACCCATCATTTGTAGTATTGGAAATGATAACATTCCAGGTTGAGCCACCATCAGTGGAATACTCAATCTTCACATAAGATATATTACCAGTCCAGTTCCAGTGAATCGGATGATAATTCAATGCCGTCCAGTTTTCGCCGCCGTTGGGACTAACCACCGTGATTGTTTGGCCGGTCACGAGCAATGGGAAGATGAGGATCAGCGGTAGCAACACCTTTTTATTATTCATAGGTGATACTCCTTTGTGCCTAAGCGCACCTTTAGACACATTTTTCGTCTTCGGCTCGGTGCCGCCGGTTTCGGTCCCTTCTCTTCTGCCTTCCACAATATAATAGTTTATTGTATTTAAAATTAAAATAGCAGTCAACGATGTGAAAGACCTCCCCACTTGTAGGAAAATTGCTTCCCCTCTCCTCCCTTAATGCTCCCTTTCCGGTTCTGGTTTGGGTGGGTTTTTCATTCTTTCGTAGCGGGCTCTGCCAGCAGCGGTGCGGAAGTCAAGACCAGACGCCTTGCCCTCACGCTCCAGTTGTTCCATACAGCCAGCAAGGAAGTCATCATCAAGCATCCTGCCCGCAAGTTCACCGGTCTTTGGTTGCTCAACCGGCATCATCCTTCTCGTTGCCTCGGCTGAAACATCCTGCCGCTCGCCGGTAACCTGCCAGTAGACCTTTGTCCCAGGCTTGCCACCAATGACAAAGGTGTTCCCTTTGACATCTTCGGCAACATACACATCGCTTGTGCCAACACCGGTCAACTGGATGTGCGGGTTTCTGTTCAAGGCTGAGAAGTAGTCAGGCAGTTTTACCTCGGCTCTGCCCGATGCATCAAGGATAACACTGCCTTCATAGATATTTCTCATCTCCGGTCCTTCAATGAAGTAGTGGTTGAGAATCTTGTGATACGGGTCAAGTGGATGGTCAATTGTGAATGAACCCGATGCCTTGGAAAGCACACCCACTCTGGTCTGGTTTGAAGCGGTTGCGGTCTGACCGTTAAATGCGGCGGAGTTGGAATAGGATGAAGGTACTACTGAATGGTTGTTGGTAGTGAAACTATAATTGCCAGCAGAGGTATCAGCATAACCGCCGGCAACCGTGGCATACTCGTTGCTTGCCGTGTTGGCTGCGCCGCCGGCAACCGTGGCACAGTTGCCGCTCGTCGTGTTATAAATGCCACCAG